>JBJXDS010000044.1:0-4513 GCA_046154525.1 Bacteroidia bacterium | reverse complement strand
CGGGCGATGCAACCGCTAAAAAACTTATAAAACCCCACAATAAAACATTGGGCGAATGCCGTACCCAGCATAATACTTGTGAAATAGTGATAACTCCTGAAATGACGGTAAACGATTTAGAACAAAGTTTTGGGAATACTTATGGGTTGGGCGTTCAGGTGTTTCGCCAATCAGGAAGGGTATGGCTCGAAACTACGGTGACCGATAGCTGGACCCTCAAAGAACAAAACAGTCAGGGCGAAGATTTGAGCCGGAATGTGTAATTTAGGTAAATACAGACTCAATTTAAGATAACCTTAACAAGTGTAATAACACCTGTTAATAAAACCAAGCTAAGCACACCTGTTTTAAATTGCTTTTCGGAAACATAATTCAGGATTTTTTTTCCAATAAATGTTCCGGCTATGCTAACTAAAAGCAAAATGGGTATTAGGTATAAATCGTCTTTGTGCACATAGCCGTTAATCCAATAAACCATACTGCGGCTGCTATCAATACCCAAATCTATGATAGCTGATGTGGCAATAAATACTTCCATTTTAAGATTATAAGCTGCCAGAGTTATTCCTCTGATTGCCCCTCCTGTGCCTAACAATCCGGCTATTAATCCTGAAAACACACCTCCTGCTATTGAATTGCTTAATGTGGGCCTTACGGCAATATTTTTAAAAATTAAAAACACCAAACTAACCACTATTAGAAATAAGGCCAGGGTGATTTCTAAAATTTTGGTCTCTATCAATGTGCTCATAAATGCCCCGGCTATTACAAATAGAACTGCCGGTATCCCAATGGAAATAACCAATTTCTTATCAAACCCTTTCCGGAAAAAAGCTATTTTGGTAAGATTGCTCGAAACATGAAACAAAGCCGTAATTCCCAACACCGAATGAAAATCAAGAAAATAACTGGCAATAGGAACAAAAAACAAGGAGGAGCCAAACCCTCCCAGCGTTCCAAGAATTTCAGCCATTAAGGCCAGAAAAATAAAAAAAATGAGGTTTTCTAATTCCAATATTATTTTCGGACTTTCATTTTATTTAACCATAAATAAACAGCCCAAATTACGGTGATTCCAAACACAATAATTAGTGGAAAATAAAAGTCTGTAAATAATTCATGAAAGTAGGTTCCAATTAAAATATAGGCCGAGGCTATGCATAGTTTTACTATAATTAATTCGCTGTTCGACCAAATGACTTTGATTTTTAAATTCTAAAATGTCTCTACCCACATGAATTAGACTTGAAGGTATGCTTACTTAATAAGTTTAACCGCCATATTTTCAAACTTCTCAGCCTCCATAGGGTCCAATAAAAAATCTTTTAAGGAGGACAGGATAGCTTTGGAAGATGAATAAACCTCCCGGCTTAAATTTAAAAGAGTAGATATTGTAACTTTTTCAAGATTTTTTTTATTCGATTGAGTATAGATTGTATTGAGGCGAGTATCATAGTCGGTGCGTATTTCTTCCATCACTTGTACCAATTCTTCTAAATAATGGGTCTTTTTTTTCCGGCTTAAAAGATCAGCGAGTAGGCTGTAGAAATTGTGCATTTGTGATTGGACCAGTTTATAATGTTGGTACTTAATATCCAATGAAGAGTTACTTAATTCTTTTCTGTCCTCACGCACATCCTTTATTCCCTTGGCCGCATACATGGCATTTCTTACTGAGGAAACAAGTTGTTCTAATCTAACGAAATCTTCCCCGGCTGTAACTTTTTTATTCATTTTGATATAAAACGAAAGTATTTCTCCTTCGGCCTGCTTTAAGTTCTCATATTTTGGCAAATATGTTTTCAACTGTTCCTCATTTTTTAGCATCCACTCCTGTTCATTTTTCTCATTTTTGAAGGTTACACCTTCCACATGGAAGGCTTCCATATTTAAACTTATGGCCCTGCGAATGAATAAAGCCGTTTCTTTTTCTAATATATCAATACTTAATTCGGGAAGCTGTGGACTTGCGCTTTGAATAAAGCAGGTGGCCGAATGCTGGTTTTTTGTAAATCGTTTTTCAAGAAAACTTACAAAGTAATTTATAAATGGAAAGAAAATAATTACTCCTGATAAATTAATGGTGGTTTGAAACATAACCAGCCCAATAAGAGGATCGCTAATACCAAGTACATTATTAATAAGCAGGATAATAGGATGCATGAGTAAAAAGGCAAACCCTGTTATAACAATATTAAAAATTATATTTCCAAAGGCCACCCTTTTTTTGGCAGCTATACCACCTATTGAACCCAATATTAGTTTTATAGAAGTACCCAGTTCGGAGCCTATGATAACCGAAACTGCAGTTTCAAAAGGAATGGCCCCGGTATTAAGCGCACTAAGGGTAATAACCATGGTGGCCGAACTGGATTGGATAATGGCTGTGATAACAAATCCAATTAAAACAAAAAAGATATTGCCAAAATTAGCGTAACGGGTAAAGTCAAAATCTTGGAATAGGGATTCCATGCTTACTTTCATAAAACTTAAGCCAAGAAATAAAAGCCCAAACCCTATCAGGAATTTTGAAATATTATAAAGTTTTTCCTTATTGGAGAATATAATTAATCCAAGACCTGCAATAGCAATGATTGGGAATGAAAATTTCTCAATATCAAGTTTAAAACCAAGAGAAGCTACCACCCAACTGTCAAGCGTGGTTCCAAGATTGGAGCCAAACACCACAGCCAAAGCATTTCGCATACTTATAATCCCTGCCCCTACAAAACTTAATACCATTAAAGTTACTACCGAACTGCTTTGCAATATCGCTGTAACCACTGTTCCGCTAAAAATGGCGCTTAGTTTATTATTGGTATGTTTTCTTAAAAAAAGTTTGAACGTTCTTCCGGCAATCTGCTTCAAAGCACTCTCCAGCCGCGATAATCCATAAAGGAATATAGCCAGGCCAGCCAATAGCTGCCAAAAATTATTAAGGGTCATTGTAATTGCTAAAAACTTGTATTCCTTTTTCTTCCAAAGTTACAGAATCCCTTTGTATCTGGCGTTCAATTATTAAATGTAAATTCTCACCAATTAGAAAATGACATTATTAAAAAATTTTAAACCATTAATTATAGCTCGATGGCTGTAACTTCGAAATAATATTATAGAATGAAATATACTTCTTTCAATGATGCCCTTTCATTAGTAAACAGTGGCAACAATATCTTTATTCAAACGGCTTGTGCCGCCCCGCAACAACTTATAAATATACTTGTTGAAAATTCGGCGCGGTTAAAAAATGTTTCCATTTATCATCTTCACACCGAAGGAAAAGCTTTGTATGCCAATCCGCAATACAAGGACAATTTCAATACCCATTGTTTCTTTATTGGTGATAATTTAAGGAAAGCTGTTAACACTGGATATGCCGATTATATACCTGTTTTTATTAGTGAGATTCCTGCACTGTTCCGAAAAAAAATTATAAATATAGATGTGGCATTGCTTCATGTTTCGCCTCCCGATATTAATGGGTATTGCAGTCTTGGAGTATCATTGGATATTGCCCTTTCGGTTATTGAAAATGCAAAGCATCTAATTGCACAGGTAAATCCAAATATGCCCCGGGTTCATGGAAGTGGAATAATCCATGTTTCCAAATTCAGCGCTATAGTACAAGTTGACGATCCAATTCCAGAGATTGATATTGGGGAACCCAGCGCTGCGGAAATGAAAATTGCCGATAACATTGCAAGCCTTGTAGAGGATGGCGCCACATTACAAATGGGTATTGGCAAAATTCCAAATGCTGTGCTGAGTAAACTGACCAACCATAAAAAACTTGGCATCCATTCCGAAATGTTTTCGGATGGAGTTATTGATTTGGTTGAGAAAGGAGTTATAACCGGTGAACTAAAAAAGAGAGATAAGAACAAAATTATTGGAGGATTTATATGTGGCACCCGCAAACTATACGATTATGTTAATGACAATCCCTTATTTGAATTGCATGATGCAGCTTATGTAAACGATGTGGGTATAATTATGCAAAACCCTAAGGTAACCGCTATTAATAGCGCTATCGAAATTGATTTAACCGGACAGGTATGTGCCGATTCCATTGGCCGACATTTATATTCCGGAGTTGGGGGTCAAATGGATTTTATGCGAGGGGCTTCCTTGTCGGAGGGTGGAAAACCAATAATAGCCATGTCTTCCACTACTCGTGATGGAGAATCGAAAATTGTAGGAATGTTAAAACAGGGAGCCGGAATAGTAACAACCCGTGCAAATGTCCATTATGTAGTTACTGAATATGGCATTGTAAATTTATATGGAAAAAACATAAAACAAAGGATAAAGGAATTAATCAATATTGCACATCCTAATCACCGGGAAAGTTTAGCCAGAGAAGCTTTTGAACTCTGGAATATAAATGTCGCTGTTTAGTTCATCGTTTCTTTGTTATGCCTCCCATAAATGATATAATAAATTAAAGCTACAAAAAGGCTTCCCCTGGCCAGGTTACCTAAGATTACCGGGAATAAATTTTTTTAAAAAACAA
>JBJXDS010000043.1:0-4550 GCA_046154525.1 Bacteroidia bacterium | reverse complement strand
TATATTACATTTGATGTAATAATAAAATAGAATAACTATGGAAACACAAACACAGTCAGACGTTTTGCATTCCGAAAACTTGGAATGGTTGAAAAGATTAGCTTCTTATGCGGATGAAGTAAACGCTATGCAATTGCAGATTGAAGGCATAGCGGCAAGTTATACTTCACAGTCGGTAATGGCCAAGATTGAGCATTTTCAAAATCAGCTTATTATTCAAAAACACCGAATAAACAGTTTGAAGCATTCCATAAAGAACAATGAAAAGTTAATAAATTTAGATACCAACGTGGCCGATACCGACCACGCCTCTGCCAAAGATCAGGTGAATACCTTCGAAAAAATTATCAGTGATTTAAGACAAGAGTTAGGCCAGTTTATGCAACAAGCCATATAAAAAAAGCCCCGGCCACACTAGGCAACCGGGACAAATCTAAACCCAATATAAAACAGTCGAAATCAATCTATGTATTGACGCAACTGATTTAAAATACGAAACAATATTTAGTTTGGATTTAATAAAAAAACCCTGATTTTTAAAAATCAGGGTTTTTTGTGCAGATACGCATGTTTTCCGTTTCTACACACCGCCCATCAGTACCATTTTTTCAAGGGTAGGGGTTAGGCTGCCACCTTTCTTTTCTATAGTAACTGCAAAGGCTGAAGCTCCGGCTATATTTTTCATTTTTACCATACCTTTCAAGGCTTCTTTGGTTTCAAACACCCCTGCATCTACTGGTTTCCCATCCACTATGGCCCACAATTGATATTGTTCGGCTTCGGGAGTTTGAGGCAGGGTATTAGCATTTATGTAAACTTCGCTGTTCTTAGGATTCCAATAAATAGTGGCCAGACCATTTGGCATTAGTGCCAACCCTTTTATCACCACGGGTTTTATATCAGGGTTTTGAATCACCTCCAATTTATTTTCTAGAGCAGAATAGCCTGCTTCCTGAGCTTTAAGATTGGTGGTTAACGATTGTTTTTCGGCATTAAGAGCCACTACTTCACTTTCGGTATTTTGCCATTTATTGTATAAATAAATGTTACCGGCCACACTCATGCAAAGCAAAGCAAAGGAGGCAGCCATCATAAAATAATTAAAGGTGGGTGCTTTTTTAGTTTCAACTTTATGAATTGTAAACGGAATTGAATTAGAAGAGACTACAGATTCCCCGGTAGCTGTAGCTTCATCCAAATCCAATTTTGAAAACAACTGATCTTTGATATGGGTAGGTGGAGCTATGTCGTGACTTTGGGCATATTTAAACAACGCATCTTCTATAGCCTCAATTTCAGCCTGTATTTCAGGATGGGATGCGGCCAATTGGACCACTTCCATAGTTTCCTCTGCACTGGTATTGCCCAATACAAATTGTTCTAAAATTCCTGATTCTATGTATGCCTTAATATCCACTTTCTTTTTATTCCTTAAAAACACCCCTGAGGGCAATTATTGCTGTTCGTATTCTCGTTTTTACGGTTCCCAAAGGAATGTTCAATTCTTTGGAAGCCTCGTCTTGTGTGTATCCTTTAAAATATACCAAATCAATTACATTTTTTTGATCGGGTGGCAATTTTTCAACTAAAGAAGCTACGCCAATGCTATCTATTCGCTGTTGGCTGTTTTCTTTTTGGTTGATAGTATTTACGGAGTGTTCAATAGTTTGGTTTTTGCTCTCCTTTTGAAATTGTTTGGATCTTAAATAATCAATAGCTGAATTACGGGCAATGTTCAGCATCCACGTATAAAGTCGGCCTTTGGAGGTATCGTAACTTTCAATGTTTCGCCAAATTTTTATAAACACCTCCTGTAAAATATCATTGGCAGTTTCTTCTTTAATTACAACTTTTAAAATAATGCCATATAACACCCCCGAATAATTATCGTACAAATAGCTAAATACCTGCCGGTCTTTCTTTTTTAAAAGAGCGACCAGAGTGGCCTCATCATATTTGGCTGTGCTAGTATTCAAAATTATTGACGTGGCAAATATAATTTTTTTTTGGAGTTTGAACCCATTTTCATTACCATTTATCGAACCTCAAAATTATTCCACAATACTTTTGTAAAATTGAAGTTTATAAAAGTATAATGAAAACAGCCACTAATTTTAAAGTTTCGGAAATTGAAGAATACATTAATTCAGGAAACCATACCCTAGGGTTTAGAAGGTTTTTAGATTTGTGTTTGGAAAAGGATTTAAACATAAATCAAAAAGTGACAATTCTTAAACTTTGTGATGACTACAACGAAAATTTGGAAACCGGCGATTTATCAGAAAATTTTTTAAATGCGGTTTCAGAAATGGCTAATCAAATTGCAGATATTCAGGATAAACTTGAGCCGGAATCGAAAATAGATGAGGTGGTAAATGCCAGAAAAATTAGTAAAGCCTATAGTTCGGGGCATTTTAAATTAAGCCCAATAGGTATGAGTATTAATACTGGGGAACTGGTGGGCATAGTAGGAGAAAACGGCAATGGAAAAACCACCTTGCTGCGAATGATGGCCAGTGATTTGAGCCTTAATGAAGGAGAAATTAATTACGAATTGGGAATTGGGGATATAGATTTGTATGAGCAAAAACGCAGTATTGCCTACATTCCCCAACGAATTCAACGGTGGTATGGTAAATTAAAAAATAACCTGCATTTTGCCGCGTCTTCAAGAGGTATTTATGGTTTTGAAAACGAATATTTGGTAAAAGTAATGCTTACCCGATTGGGGCTTAATAAATATAAAGACCTGTTTTGGACCCAAATATCAAGTGGCTACAGAACCCGGTTTGAACTGGCACGTATTTTATTACTTCAACCTAAATTATTAATATTAGATGAGCCTTTGGCTAATTTAGACATTAATGCCCAACAAACCTTTCTTCAGGATATTAGGAATTTGGCTAAATCGAGAAAAAATCCATTAGCCATATTATTCAGTTCGCAGCAATTGCATGAAGTAGAAAAAGTGGCAGATCATATTGTTTTTTTAAGAAACGGGGAAAGTATTTATAACTCAACCTTAGATACTAACGAAAAATTAGAAACCCATACCGAAACGGAATTGGAAACTGCCGCCACCCGCGATGAATTATTGGTGGCCTTATCACACGTGGAAGGCCTTACGGTAAAACAACAGGGCGGGGTTTACATTATCCGCTGTTCTAATTCTATAAGTTCTAGTGAAATTTTAAAAAAAGTACTTGCAGCAGGCATGTCAATCTCATATTACCGCGATCTTACCCACAGCACCAAAAAATTCTTTAATCAAAACTAAATTTTTTTAAAATAATGAACTTACAACGTTTCGTCCCCAATTTTATAAAACAATTAGACCATTACCTGCTTATCCATTTTCCTACCATTTGGCAAAGCCGAATTCATAATGTGCTATACGCCACAATAGCCACAAACCTGGTTTTGGCCGGTTTGGCTTTATTGCTACCTGTAAATATTGGCCATCGCTACGATTTGTGGGAATGGACCTGGACATTTTTTGTAGTATCTATTACTTATTTAGTAATATGGATGATACATGTTGGGAGGTTCAATATTTTTAAACAATATGGTAAACTGCCCATTGGCGATGAATACCTTAATTTTTTCCTTTATATACTGTGTGTACTGATGATAGCCAGCACGATGTTTTCGTTTCATTATGTGTACGACCAAAAAATTAGGAACATAGTATCTAATACCGAACTGGCAGGGGACATAAATACCCTCAATTTAGGAGCCCCCTTTTTTCCTGCCGAATGGAACCACTTTAGATTGTATAACGAGGACGGAATTGATCAAAAGGGTCATTCTCTCTATTTGTACAACTACCATAATTTTGATAGGTTTGGTAATCAACGCTTTTGGAATAGTATTGAAAACCCTAACGATCAAAACCCTTCTGATGGATACACGGATTATGGAAATGCAGAAGAGCAATGGATTGATAGCACAATAAAGGAACCTGACCCCTGCACCGAAAGTAAGTACGGCCTTAATTGTTTTGAAAAAAATAAAACCCTTTTTAACCAAAAAAAGTCAAAACAAGAGCAATTGGGTCTTATAAATAATTTTATTATAACCGCTAAAAAATATGGAATAGTGATAACAGAAGATGCCAATGATATTTTAAAAAGGTTTGATGGGTCTGAAAATTTTAAATTCAAATTAGATAATACCAATGACTATTTGTTTTCTAATGAGTTGCGTAAATTGGATACTTCGATAGGATATGTTATTAGCTCAAAAACCGACAGGATCATATTTTATGACCCCGATTTTTGGCGGGTTATGTGGTATTTAAGTTTTTATACCACCTTATTATTTATGATTTATAGGAACGTTAGACGACGGGATTTTATACTTTCCGTAGTTAGCGGTATAGTAATAATGATAGTATCAGGCATAATTATAGCCCTTACCCGATTGAACGGCGAAAAGGAAATTTTTGGGTTTTATTTTATGATTTATTGTGCATTGGCAATTGGGGCTATAGTTATTTTTGCCAGAAAGAGCCACTCATGGGTAAATGCCTCCTGTTTAAATTTGGTGAT
>JBJXDS010000042.1:0-14928 GCA_046154525.1 Bacteroidia bacterium | reverse complement strand
AGAGACGCAAAATTTTGCGTCTCTACAATATCAATAAAGGATAATACAGTATCAATGTTTGAAATGCCTGTTTCCGGTAATCACCATTGCCATATTATTAGCATTGCAATAATCAACCGAAAGATAGTCTTTAATAGAACCTCCGGGCTGAATCACGGCATCAATTCCGGCATTATGTGCTATTTCCACACAATCGGGAAAAGGGAAAAAAGCATCGCTGGCCATTACAGCCCCTTTAATATCAAATCCAAAATGATTAGCCTTGTGTATGGCCTGATTTAGGGCATCCACCCGGCTGGTTTGTCCTGTACCAGATGCCAATAGTTGATTATTTTTAACCAAAACAATGGCATTGGATTTGGTATGTTTTACCAAAATATTGGCCACTACCATATCCCTTTTTTCATAATCATTTGGTCTTTTCTCTGTAACGGCCTTAAAATTATCAAAAGTTTCTGTTTTTAAATCACGTTCCTGGGTAAGGGTACCATTCAATACCGTTCTTGAAATTTTGCGGGGCATAGTAGTATCCTTAGTTTCCAAAATTATCCGGTTCTTTTTACTCGCTATTATTTTTATAGCCTCGGGAGTATATGAAGGGGCAATTAAAATTTCAAAAAATAATTTATCAATTTCTTTGGCAGTGGCCACATCCAATTCCATGTTGCAACACAAAATGCCGCCAAAAGCTGAAATAGGATCTCCGGCCAAGGCAGCCAAATAGGCTTCTTTCAACTTTGGTCGGATAGCAAGTCCACAGGCATTATTATGCTTTACAATCGCAAACACTGCTTCATCCTTTGGAAAATCAAGCACCAAACTTAAGGCCGCATCAATATCCAAAAGATTATTATAGGATAGTTCTTTGCCCTGATGTTTTGTGAATAAGGTTTCTAAATTTCCGGTAAAGGTGGCTGCCTGATGCGGATTTTCGCCATAGCGCAGTTCATAGTTTTTTTTACCGGCAAAATAATCGTTTATAGCTTTGTCATAATGGGCTGTGGTGGCAAAGGCTTTTTCAGCATAATATTTTCTGGTTTCAAGCGTGGTAAAACCTTCCTGTTCCGTTAAATGATCTATTAATAATGGGTAAAGATTTTTATTGGAAACAATTACAGTGTCATTATAATTTTTGGCTGCAGCTCGTATTAAGGTAACTCCCCCAACATCTATTTTTTCAATAACTTCTTTTTCCAGTCCATTGTTTTTTACTGTTTCTTCAAACGGATATAAATCTACAATTATTAAATCTATGGCTGGTATACGGAATTTTTCAATTTCAGCAATATCCTGCAAATTATCCCTGCGGTATAATACACCGCCCAAAATACCCGGATGCAATGTTTTTACTCTGCCTCCTAAAATGGATGGGAAACCAGTAACTGCTTCCACGGGTGTAACTTTTATATTCAGGTTTTCAATAAATGTTTGGGTGCCTCCAGTTGAATAAATCTTTACTTCCAATTTTTGAAGTAAATTTAAAATCGGTTCAAGGCCTTCTTTATAATAAACAGAAATTAAGGCGGATGAAATTTTTTTCATTGGGCGCAAAGGTAACAATTAGAAAATGACATGAACTGAAAGTGATAAAGATGTGCATATCTGACCCATAAAGTTATTCTAAATATTAGGCCGAAAGAATTAGCAGGATTAAAAATTATTTTTAAATTTTTAAACGTTCTATTTCATCTAAAAGTTCGCCTGGTTCAATGGGTACAACCCCCACTTTTTGACAAACTAATCCTCCGGCAATATTTGCTATTTCAGCCATTAACTCAAGCTCAACACCTGAGGCAAGGCAAAGAGCCGCTATACTCACCACAGTATCTCCAGCGCCACTTACATCCGTTATGGATCTTTGGTGGGCTTTAATGTGTGATGATTTATTTTTCGATTTTAGAAATACACCGTCTTCAGAAAGGGTTACCATCACGTTTTTACAATTGATTATATCCATCAATTTTTGTGAGGCCATTTCTAAATTTTCTGTTTTGGTAAGGTCCATTTCCGTTTTTAAACCTTCCTTTATTTCTTTACGGTTGGGTTTAAAAAGAGTGCAATTTTTATAGGTGAAAAAATTTACTTTTTTGGGATCAACAATTGTAGGAACATTATTTTTATTAGCCAATCCTATTACTGTTGAAATTATTCTTTCGGTTAACAGGCCTTTATTATAATCTTCAAAAATAATTGCATCCACATTTTTTATTATGACTTCTATGAAAGCTATAATTTGATTTTCTATTTTTACACCTACAAAATCTGTTGATTCATGATCAATTCTAAGCAGATGGGTACTGCCCGAAATAACCCTGGTTTTTATAGTGGTAGGCCTTTTCGTATCTATTAATATGCCACCTACACCTATATTTTCTTTTTTTAACAACGATATAAGTTCACGTCCTTCTTCATCCTTACCAACCACTGCGCACAATGAGGTTTTGGCTCCTAAACTTTTTAAATTTAAAGCTACATTAGCAGCGCCACCTGGCCTATGATCTTTTTTTGAAACAGAAATTACAGATACCGGAGCCTCAGGCGAAATTCTATCCACTGAACCAAAATAGTAGGCATCCACCATCACATCTCCAATCACAAGAATATTTAATTTTGCAAAAGATTCTATTTTTGAAATTATGGACATGTTTAAAATCGTATATCTGAAATCCTAAATGGTAAGGGCTTCCTTAACCCTATCAAACGCATAATTCAAATCGGTTTCGTTTAAAGAATATGAAATTCTAATACATTCAGGGTTGCCAAAAGCTTCGCCTGAAACCATGGAAACATTGGCTTCATCCAATAAATAATAACAAAGGTCGCGGGTTGAATTAATAACCCTACCCTTTAAAGTTTTTCCAATAAAATAACTAAAATCGGGGAAAACGTAAAAGGCCCCATCAGGTACATTGGTTTTTACTCCATCTATTTCTGACAATCTTTTTAAAACCAAATCTCGGCGTTTTAAATATTCTTTAGCCATGTTTTTGGTTGGCTCCAATGAACCATTCAATGCAGCAAGAGTGGCCCGTTGCGCAATACTATTAGCTCCACTTGTAAACTGACCTTGTAGTTTTTCACAAGCATTGGCTATAAACTCTGGAGCACCTATATATCCTATCCTCCAGCCGGTCATTGCAAATGCTTTTGCTACACCATTTACAGTAATTACCCTGTCGGCTACAGCGTTAAATTGACCGATACTCTCATGCTTAGATATAAAATTTATATGTTCGTAAATCTCATCCGAAACAATATAAATATTGGGATACCTGGCAAAAACATCAGCTATTTCATTTAATTCTTTTCTACTATAAGCCGAACCACTTGGGTTGCAGGGAGAAGAAAAAAGAAACATTTTTGTTTTAGAAGTTATGGCTGCTTCAATGGCACTGGCAGGTGATTTATAATTGTTAGAAACATTGGAAGGAACAAAAACAGGCTTTCCTGATGATAGTTTTACCATTTCACTATAACTTACCCAGTAAGGATTGGGAATAATCACCTCGTCACCAGGGTTTATCAACGCCAAAATTACATTCATAATAGAATGCTTGGCCCCCGTTGAAACAACAATTTGATTTGGAGAATAATGCAAACCGTTGTCACGTAAAAACTTATCAGAAATTGCTTGTCTTAAATCTAAAAATCCGGCCACTGGCGAATATTTTGTAAAACCATCGTCCATGGCTTTTTTTGCGGCATCCAATATGAATTTTGGGGTTGCAAAGTCGGGTTCTCCAAGGCTCAGGTTAATTACTTTAACACCTTGAGCAGAAAGTTCTCGTGCTTTTTTGGCCATCTCCAGGGTTTGTGATTCTTCAAAGTAAAAAACCCTGTTGGCAAGTCTGGTATCCATTAAGATGCAAATAACGCCTTAAAATTTATAATTCTGAACCATAAATTTTGAATTTATTAAAAATTAAAAAGCCATCTGAAAAGATGGCTTTTTAAAAGAATATATATTTTTATAAATTATTTACTTGATCCAACTCGGTGCATTGCACAACGGAAACCAAGCGTAGATAAATCTTGTTCTTCATCCAAAAACCTACGGGTGCCCGGACTCATCCAATACGCTCTATCGTTCCAGCTTCCTCCTTTATATACACGGGCTTTGTTATTAATTAATGATGTAACGCCATACTCATAACCTTGCTCGCCATCAGCATAAACATCTTCATCCAAGTAGCCCATATTATCTGATTTTTTATAATTACGACGCATCTTATTTTCTTCTTCAGTAACTGGAACATAAGTAAGGCGGCCCAAACTATCCTTAATATCTACTACACCGTCGGCATCCAATTTTTTCTTTCTATATACGTTACCACGCCCTGAATTAAAATCAGTCATATCTTCATACGTTAATGGACGATAAACATCCATAACCCATTCACTCACATTGCCACCCATATTATACAATCCTACATCATTAGGCCAATATGAATGAACATCCTGAGTTATAAACGAGGCATCATTAAGTCTTCCTGCTATACCTGCTTGATCACCTTTATCGCGCTTAAAGTTAGCATTAATATAGCCGCGGTTTTTTTCTTTACGTCCTTGGTTTCTAGTGGTTAATCCGCCCCATGGGTATATTTTTTTAGCGTTTATATTTTCATATGTTGATTGCCCAACATTTGCTAATGCTGCAAACTCCCATTCTGCTTCGCTAGGTAGTCGGTAATCTGGTAAAAATATTCCATCTTCCATTCTAACCTTACGATCGCCACCTTTTCCAATAGCTTTTATTGGTTTTTTACCTTTTTTACCATCAAACTGACCAGATAAATAAGTTGTGGTATTAAAATTTTCCTCGTTAACTTGTCCAGCATCAGGAACCAAAATACCCTCTCTAATTAAAATGTATTCATTTACCCTGTCGGTTCTCCAGGCAGCATAAGCTGTGGCTTGCAACCAATTAACCCCTACAACAGGATAATTTTTGTAAGCAGGATGGCGGAAATAATACTCAACGTAAGGCTCATTAAAAGCCAATTTATCGCGCCAGCAAAGGGAATCAGGCAAAGCCTGCTTATATACTTGCGGATAATCAACATAAACGCGATTAAGCCAATGTAAATATTCTAAATAATGCAAATTGCTAACTTCTGTTTCATCCATATAAAAAGATGGAACTGTAACTTTACGTTCAATATTGTTATGCTCATAAGTTACATCCTGCTCACTTGAACCCATTGTAAATGCACCACCTTCAACAATTACTAATCCTGGTCCTGTTTCTTGTCCAGCATAATCATGCGTTTCAAAACCTCCCCATTTAGCATTATTGTATTTCCATCCTGTGGTGGATGAATGCTCTTTTTTACTACATGAAGTTGGTAGTAAAAATGCAGTAGCTAATGTGGCTAAGGTTATACTTTTCTTTAAACTCATAGTTCTGACGATGTTTGTCTATTTTTAACGTTAAGAGTGCAATAATATTGTATTTTTTGTTAAAAGAAAATATTTTTTTCTGAATACAACTTAAAAATCTGGGCACGACAATTTTCTGTAACGGGTTGGCCTCTTAGAAGAACACCATTCAATTGATGCAGAAACTTCATGGCTGCCTGGAGCTGCCTGACGAGCGGAAGAAACTGTTAAATCATAGCTATATCCAAATTTAAACCTTTCTTTTCTAAATCCAACCAAAACCATAAGGGCATCTGAATTATGATAATTTCCAAACGTTTGACGATACCAAAGACCTGTTACCAATGGCCCTTTGTTAAAATAAAAACCTAAATTTAATTGGGTAAATTTATTTTGAATCATGAATAACACATTTGGAGAAATTGTCATATTAGGATCATAAGTATTATCTAAAGGTATAACCACTCCCGAATGCACGGTGAACCTTCGAGGCAGTTTGGAGTCTTGAGTGCCTAAAAAGGATTGAATGGGTTGAATTAGATTATGAACGGCCACACCTGCATAAAAACGCTCGGTGTATCCTAAAACCCCGGTACTAAAATTAGGATAATTAATAGTACGTCTATCTATCGGTTCATTTGTTGGCAGGGTAAATCCCTTGGTTGGATCAATTTGATCAGGAAAACGAAGTTTTTTCCAATCGAGTGAACGACTTACATATTGAGCTTCTAATCCAAAGCGCATCGTAAATTTACGATTTACCCTTAACTGATAGGAATATATACCTGCCAATGTATTGGAGGTTAATTTTCCTTCACCTGCTACATCGTTCATTGCTATCAGACCAATTCCACCGCCGATTGCATCAAAATGCTGATCATAGGAAGCAATAGTGGTTACAAAAGTTCCAGGTAGACTTGGCCATTGATTACGATAATTAATATTGATACGGCCACCACCATCACAACTTCCGGTACCTGCCATGGCAGGGTTAGTGTAAATAGGTGCAGCATAATACTGTGTCATTTCAGGATCCTGAGCTTTTGCAATTCCAATGCCTAAAAAAGCAATGCAGATTGTTAAATAATGTTTGATCATCTTTTCTTTTTCTTTTAGCGTTAAATTTCGTTTGCTAAGATAATTATTATGTAAAACTATTAATTTTTTACAAACATTCATCTTTTTATCCAATTTACATAATAAAATTACGATATTTTTGTTTGGATATTACATATGACTCCTAAAATTTTCAAAATGTTGCTTGCCTTGGCAATTATTTTTTTGTTAAGCCAAAATACATTTTCACAAAGCCGACATTATAAAATTTTGTGGGAAGATAGCAATTTAGAATTCCCCGGAAATTTTAATGGTGCCCAGGCCGAATTTTATGCTAAAGACCAATTTTACCCTATATGGGTATTTTCAGAGCTTACAGGTAAAACCACATTTGATGTTCATATTTCAAATGAAGTATATGTGCCAATAACTGCGAATTCCAAAGTTTTTGAATATCTTAAAAATGTAAAAAACCTTGAAATTGTGAATGGTGAAGAAAGGGGACAAAACAGGGTTAAAGTAAAGTTAATACCCTACAGGGTGATTGGTCAAAATATAGAAAGATTGGTGAGTTTTGACTTATCCTTTACTCCGAATGGAAAAATTGAATCAAGGCTAGATAAAAAAGGAAATGTGTTAAATTCTGTTTTAGCATCGGGTGATTGGTTTAAAATAAGAATAGGAGAGGATGGGGTTTATAAACTAGATAAGGCTTTTTTTAAGGCCAATTCTATCAGCACTGATAATATAGACCTTGCAACTTTTAAAATTTACGGAAATGGTGGAGGCATGCTGCCCGAGATAATAGCTGACCACCGTGAAGATGATTTAAAAGAAAATGCAATTAAAATTAATGATGCTAATGGCAATAACCGAATGGATGATGGTGATTTTATTTCATTTTATGGAAAAGGACCTGATAGTTGGAAAGATAACAACACCGATTATACGCATATAAAAAACTCCTATTCAAATTATGCTTTTTATTTTTTTACATGGGGCGGTTCAGGTGGAAAGAGAATTTCGGAAACGGGGGATGGCAGTTCTGTAACACCTATTAAAATTTTTACTGAATCTGATTTTTTATTTGTGCATGAAGATGAAAGTTTTAATTTAAGAAATAGTGGAAGGGAGTGGTTTGGTGAGGTATTAACCATTGAAAGCAAATCGTTTGATGTAAATATTCCCGATAGAATTGATTCACTATTAGGACATTTTAAATCGGAAGTGGCTGTAAGAACTGCCATTACCAGAGGTGTAAATGTTTTTTTAAACGATGGTTTTTATTTTACCCATGGAGATAGCCCTGTAGATTTTGCCGGGGATGGTAATTATGCCTCCATTGACGCACGGGTAAAGCCTTTGCCACCTGGTTCTAATTTTAAAATTACATATGAATATATCAGACCTCAATTGGGTTCAGAAGCTTGGATTAATTATTTTGAAATTCAATGCAAACGAAAATTAAAACCTGTAAACGGACAAATTCATTTTTTTAATTTGGACATAAAAAATCCAGGAAAGTATGGGTTTCAGATTGAAGATTTTAATTCGGGGTTTACTATTTGGGATGTTACAGACCCAATGAATGCAAGCCTTCAAAAAACATTTGATAAAGATGGAAAGGCAACTTTTGTGGTTGATCCTAATTCAAAACTTTTAAAATTTTTGCTTTTTAAAAATGGATCGGAAAAAACACCCGAAATGGTTGGAAAATTACCAAACCAAAATTTGCATAATTTGGCAGCAGTAGATTTTATAATTATAGCCCACTCTGGTTTTATGGCCCAGGCCGAAAGGCTGGGTAAGTTTCATCAGGAGAGGGATGGATACACCTATTTAATTACCACCCCAGATAAAATATATAATGAATTTTCGAGTGGAGCAACAGATATTACCGCCATCCGTGATTTTGTAAAAATGATTTATGACCGGGCAGGCACTGATACAAATAATTTACCAAAGGCACTTCTTCTTTTAGGCGATGCCAGCTACGATTATAAAAACAGATTAGGTAATGGCAATTTTGTTCCTACATTAGAAAGCTATGAATACAATAATTCTATTTCGAGCTATTGTTCGGATGATTATTTTGTAATACTTGGCGATATGGAAGGTAAATGGGCTAAAGACCCTGGCACATGGCCTGAATATATGGATATGGGGGTAGGCCGGTTACCTGCCAAATCAGGTTTTGAAGCGGATGTAATGGTAGATAAATGCATCCATTACAAAACCAACTCTAACAAGGGGGAATGGAGAAGCTCCGTAACTTTATTAGGTGATGATGAGGATGGGAATGTCCATATTGATGATAGTGGCTCGGAAGCTGTGGCCAAGGCTACCGAAAAAAAATATCCCACTTTAAATCTTACAAAAATATATTTGGATGCCTATAAGCAGGTATCACTTGGTAACGGAAATGCCTATCCCGAAGTGAACGAAGCCATAAACAATACGATAGCCAAAGGTACTTTGATATTTAATTACTTGGGCCATGGAGGTGGAAGCGGTATGGCCCATGAAAGGGTGGTGACCAGGCCTCAAATAATGGGATGGAAAAACTATGATAAACTTACCTTTTTTGTAACCGGTACCTGCGACCTAGCTCAATATGACAATCCTGCCGAAGAATCGCCCGGTGAACTGATGATGATAAATAATGAAGGCGGGGCTATAGGTATGATGACCACCACCCGAAAAGTTTATATTGGGGTTAACACTACTTTTTCTGTAAATTTATTCAGAGATTTTATGTTTGAGCGGGAAGGAAATCATTTTATAACTTTTGGGAAAGCCTATTATAAAGTAAAAAATGCGATGTGGAGAGAAAATAACATCAGGAATTATGTGCTATTTGGTGACCCATTGCTAGACCTTAACTTACCGGTTCAAAAAACACTCATCACCTCTATTAACGGAAATCCTGTAACCCCTAGCTCAAGAGATACTTTAAAAGCACTTTCGAAGGTAGAAATTGAAGGAGTTGTGACTAATCTTACAGGAAATATACTAACAGATTTTAATGGAGATGTGGCCATCACATTGTTTGATAAAAAACAAACGTTCAAAACCTTGGCCAATGATCCCGAAAGTCAGGTAATGCCGTTTAGTATAAGAAACAATGTTTTATACCGGGGCAAGGCATCGGTAACAGCCGGAAAGTTTAAAGTTATTTTTATTTTACCAAAGGATATTGATTACGCATTAGGTTCAGGTCGAATTTTCACATATGCCTATAATACCAAAACCGATGCCGTTGGAATATACGATAGTGCCTTGGTTGGAGGAACATCTCCCATAATTGCGAAAGATGATAAAGGACCAGATATTCAGGTATATTTGGAAGACGAAAAATTTGTAAATGGGGGCATAGTGCCTAAAGACCCATTATTAATTGTAAAACTATGGGACGAAAATGGGATTAATACTGCAGGCAATGGAGTTGGTAGGGAAATTTTAGGAATTTTGGATAAGGGAGGTGAAACTTCAAAAAATTACATACTCAACGATTTTTACTCTACCACTTTAGATAGTTTTCAAGGAGGGGAAGTACGCATCCGACTGGCCGATATGACTCCAGGTACTCATACTTTGTTAGTACGGGCATGGGATGTATATAACAATAGTAATGAAGAACTAGTTGAATTTGTGGTAGCCAATAATGAAAATATGGCCATTCGCAACTTACTTAACTACCCTAATCCTTTTACCAACAGAACCAGTATAATTTTTGACCATAACAAAGCAGGTCAAGAATTGAGTGTAGCCATCAATATTTTTTCAATAAGTGGAAAAATTGTAAAAACTATTTATTCAAAAATACCAAATGCAACTTCCCATATCGACCAGATAGAATGGGATGGTAAAGATGAATATGGACAATCCCTTGCCAGAGGCGTGTATTTATATAAAGTTACTGTAAAAGCAGAGGATGGAAAATCGGAACATGAATTTCAAAAAATGGTATTGTTAAAATAGTTAATTATTAAAAATAAATTCTATTTTTGTCGTAATTAATACGAATAAGTTACTATAAGGGGAACGGTTACTCTAAATAAAAAATAACATGCTTAAAAAGAATTTAATTATAGTTGGAGCACTGGCTTTTACAGGTAATGCGTTTGGTCAACAAAAACCAGAACTTTCGGTAAAAGAACTGGCTGGCCAACGTAACGTTATTACTACGTCAGTACCTTTTTTAACTATCACACCTGATTCGCGAAGTGCCGGCATGGGAGATGCCGGAGTAGCCCGCGATGCTGATGCTAATTCCATTCATTGGAATATGGCCTCATTAGCCTTTATACAAAAAAGGGCTGGTATGTCGCTCAATGCCGCTCCATGGCTAAGGCAGCTTGTTCCTGATGTATGGTTCTATCACATGGCTGGATATTCAAAAGTAGGCAGCCGCGATAGGAGTGTAATTGCAGCCTCAATTCGTTATTTTTCATTAGGCGAAATACAATTTACAGATGATTTTGGTAACACCAATGGCAATGCTACTCCATATGAACTGGCAATTGATTTAGGATACTCTACCCAATTATCAGAAAACCTATCGTTAGGAGGAGCTATGCGTTTTGTTAATTCATGCCTTACCTGTGGTTCTACGGGAGTTGTGGGGTCTCAGTTTAAGCCAGGGCGAGCCGCGGCAGGTGATATTGGGGTGTACTATAAAAAACCTATTAAAATGGGAGGGAAAGATGTAAAATGGGCCTTAGGTGCTACAATTACCAACATTGGCAATAAAATTACCTATTCTACCTCAGCAGAAAAAGATTTTATCCCAACTAACCTTCGCTTGGGTACAAGTTTTGGGTTTAAAATTGATGACCACAACGAGGTTAATTTTAACTTTGATATAAATAAATTGATGGTACCAACCTATCCTGTTTATTGGCCTGCAGCCAACGGTGGCGATAGTTTGGATGCCGATGGAAAAAAGGTTGTACAATATGGTAAAGAAAATAAAGATGTACCGGTAATCACTGGAATGTTCCAGTCATTTGGCGATGCTCCCGGAGGATTTAGAGAAGAATTAAAGGAGTACATCATTGCTACAGGAATTGAATATTGGTATGATAAACAGTTTGCCGTAAGAGTTGGTTATTTTAATGAGTCTGAAACCAAGGGCGGAAGAAAATATGCAACCTTCGGTATTGGTTTACGTTACAATGTATTTGGAATTGATGCCGCCTATTTGCAGCCATTTGCCCAGCGTCATCCATTGCAAAATACCATCCGCTTTTCGCTTCTGTTTGATATAGATGCTTTCAAAAAGCAGCAGGATAAAAAATAAAAATATTAAATCTCCATTAGAAAGGCCGCTCAATTGTGGCCTTTTTTTTATTTATAAATTTCCGCATTGAAAAACTTTGTTAGATATTTAATCAATGATAACGAAAATTTATTGCTTAATTATTTTCTGAGTAGCAATAATCTGTTTGTCACCTATCACTCTTACTAAATATAAACCTTGGGGCAAATGTTGAATGTTGAACTGTGAATGATGAATGTTTTTTTCTTCCATTACTATTTGGCCAATGTGGTTTAGGATTTGGATTTTTGAAATATTTAAATCCCTGACCACAATGTTTAAATCTCCGTTTGTTGGATTTGGGAATATGGAAATTTTATTTCTGTTTAAATTTGTTTCAATTCCTGCTCCCCCTTGAGTCATTTTGTGAACGAAAATATCACCATTTTCAGATCCACTTATTTTTGTTATCCCTGATGAATGGTCAAAATCTACAATACTAGAATACTTACCTGTTGTATAAATACTTCCTGAAGCATTTAAAACCATACATCTACCGTAATCTGTTCCAACACCACCCATGTTGATTGACCATATGAAATTACCTGAGGCATCTAACTTCGATATAAATATATCCTCATAACCTAACGAAGATGCATTTAATGTTCCAGAACCGGGATCAAGGTCAACCGTACCGGTAAATTCACCGGAAGTATAATTATTTCCCTTGTCATCGGTTAAGATGCAAAACCCTTTGTCATATGAAGTACTTCCCATTCTTTTGGCCCAAGCAAAATTTCCTGAATTATCTAATTTCAAAATGAAAATATCATCAAGGCCAGCACTGGTTAAATTAAATGTTGATGCTCCGGGATCAAAATCTAATGTTTCATAAAATGTACCGGTGGTGTAAATTTTACCAGTTGGATCAACGGCTACCGAATAGCCCATATCTTGTCCAACCCCACCAAATTTCTTTGCCCAAATAAAATTTCCGGAAGAATCTAATTTCGAAATAAATATATCTTCTTTACCAGCTGAGATCAAATTATAAGTACTTGAACCCGGATTGAAATCGGCAGTGTCAGTAAAATAACCAGTGGTATAGATGCTACCCTGTGTATCAAGATTTAGAAGATTTATATTGTCTTTTCCCCAACCTCCCAACTGTTTTACCCAAACAAAATTACCAAGTGAATTTAACTTTAAAACGAAGGCATCGCTTGAATAATTGAATGAATTTAATTCAGACTTACCCGAACCTGGGTCGAAATCAACATTACCATAAAAATGACCGGCTATATAGACATTCCCTTTTGTATCTGTTTTAATGGTATTTCCCTGATCTATAGAAGTTCCCCCAACTTTCTTTGCCCAAACGAAGTTTCCATTTAAATCTAATTTTAAAACATAAATATCTCTCAGCAAACTACCAGTGCCATCCGAAGTTAGATTAAATGCACCTGGTCCGGGATTAAAATCAACCGTACCTCCAAATTGCCCCGTTGCGTATAAATTTCCAGCACCGTCCAAAGCAATGGATAAACCTAAATCATTCTCTTGCCCTCCTATTTTTTTTGCCCAAACTAATTTACCCGAAGCGTCTAATTTATAAATAACTATATCAAACCAGAATGATTCTAATATTAAAGAATCTGCACTGGGATCACAATCAATACTTCCATAAAAAGTACCAATTACATAACTATTGCCCGATGCGTCAATTGCAATAGAATTACCCCCTGCAGAAATTGATCCGCTTGCAGCCTTTACCCAATTAAATTTAGGAACTTGAGCATAAGTTGCAAAAGAAGAAACTATAAAACAAACTGTCCAGATAATGTTTTTTTTCATGTTTTTTTTATCAACGTTATACTCAATTAAAATTTAACAAGTTTTATTTTTTGACCTGAATTTACGTTGTTCAGAAACAAATAGTATAAACCAGACTTTAAATGTTCTGTATTTATTAAGGTTTCCTTAGTTAAAGTTGACTGTCTTAAAATTTCCTTTCCTGTAATATCAAATAAAATAATACTAACAATTTCTTTGTTGCTTATAGTTACTATTATTTCATTATTGAAAGGGTTAGGTGAAATAGAATAGTACTGTCCCATTCTAATATTTTCTTTAGATGAGACTAAGCAAAAATCATTAACTTGACCAGGAAGAGATTTGTTTCCCCCCGAACTTCCATCTCCTAATTGCCCCAGGCTATTACGTCCCCATGCCCAAACAGTTCCATCTTTTTTAAGGGCAACCGAATGAAATCCTCCTCCATCAATTACAGAAATATCTTTAAGAGTACTTATTGTGACTGGCTTATTGCTGTCAAGTGAACTTCCGTTGCCGAGTTGGCGTTCAGCATTGGTACCCCAAGCACGTCCTGTACCATCTGCCTTTATGGCCATTGAATGACGTCTGCCTGCTGAAATAGAAATTAAACCAGTAATCGAATTCACTTGAACGGGTTTATCCTTATCAGTATTAGTACCGTCTCCTAGCTGTCCAAAGAGATTTGTACCCCATGCCCAAACAGTACTATCATTTTTCAAGGCTAAAGCATGCTCTGTTCCTACAGCAATAGCCTTAATACCAGTAAGCGAACTAACCTGTAAAGCTACATTGCTTTTTATATGAGACCCTATTCCAAGTTGCCCATAATTATTTAAACCCCAAGCCCAAACTGTGCCATCGTTTTTAAGCGCTAGTGAAAAATTTTCTCCAGCACCAATTGCAATAATACCAGATAAAGAAATAACTTTTACTGGAACTTTACTGTCCGTATTAGTACCATCTCCAAGTTGCCCACTTCCATTATATCCCCAAGCCCAAACAGTACCATCATTTTTAAGAGCTAATGAAAAATTTGCCCCCCCTGCAATATCAATAATTCCGCTTAAAGCAATTATTTGAATAGGAACTGCCGTATCCATTTTGGTTCCATTTCCAAGTTGACCATACTCATTATTGCCCCAAGCCCATACCAAACCACTTTTGTTTAAAGCTAAAGCATGATATTTTCCTGCTGAAACAGTTGTAATATTTTTAAGTGAGTTAACTTGAGAAGGAATAGTACTGTTTGTTTTAGTCCCATTACCTAACTGACCATAAAGATTTTGCCCCCATGCCCAAACAATATTATCGTTACAAATGGCTAAGGAATAATACTCCCCGGCTGAAATTTTTTGGGCAGAAGCACTGTTTAAGATTGATAGGTTAAAGGCTTGCAA
>JBJXDS010000041.1:0-9111 GCA_046154525.1 Bacteroidia bacterium | reverse complement strand
CTAATTAGTTTAATTTTGCAGCCGTAAAAACTACGAATGACCAAAGTTCATAATTTCTCAGCCGGGCCAGGCATTTTACCCCAGCAAGCCATTGACCATTCTATATCAGCCCTTCAAAATTTTATGGGAACCAATCTTTCTCTTATTGAGGTTTCGCACCGCGATAAAGAATTTGAAAGTGTAATGGATGAGGCCAGAAAATTACCACTAGAAATTTTAGGTTTGGGTGATGATTATGATTGCGTATATCTGCAAGGAGGAGCCAGTATGCAGTTTTGCATGGTACCTTATAATTTTTTAAATACTAAAGCCGCTTATTTAAAAACAGGGGTTTGGGCAGCCAATGCGGTTAAAGAAGCCAAGTTTTTTGGCGAAGTGGATGTGGTGGCCAGTAGCGAGGATAAAAATTACACCTATATCCCAAAGGATTATAGAATTCCAACGGATGCCGACTATTTTCACTACACAAGCAACAACACTATTTACGGTACTCAAATGCAATCTATTCCCGATAGTCCGGTGCCCTTGTTTTGTGATATGAGTTCGGATATTTTTAGCAAACGGATTGACGCTACAAAATTTGATTTAATATATGCCGGAGCTCAAAAAAATATGGGTCCAGCAGGAGCTACATTGGTTATTATAAAAAAGGAACTATTGAATAAAATTACAAAAAAAATTCCGAGCATGCTGGATTACAGAAATCATTTCAGTAAGGAAAGTATGTACAACACGCCACCTGTTTTTGCTGTATATTGTTCTTTACAAGTTTTAAAATGGGTAAAAGAAATGGGCCTTGAAAAAATGGAAGCCAGAAATAGAGCCAAACAGGAATTATTGTATGCTGAAATAGACCGCAACGAATTTTTTAAAGGAACTACCGTAAAAGAAGATAGAAGCTGGATGAACGTTACGTTCGTCATGAATAATGAAACTCATACCGATAGTTTTTTAAAATTGTGTAAAGAGGCCCGAATCAATGGGATAAAAGGCCATCGTTCAGTTGGTGGGTTTAGGGCTTCGATGTATAATGCATTGCCGATAGAAAGTGTGCAGGTATTGGTGGATGTAATGAAAAATTTTAAGCCATAAACTGAATGACAAAAATTTTAGCAAATGATGGAATAAATAAAGCAGGATTGGAACTTTTACTAGCCGCAGGATTTCATGTTGAAACCAACTTTATTCCCCAAAATGAGCTGTCTTCCAAAATTGCTGAATATGATATTTTATTGGTGCGTAGTGCCACCAAAGTAACTCAGGAAATAATTGATGCAGGTATAAATTTAAAATTGATAGGCAGAGGAGGAGTTGGCATTGATAATATTGACAGCACCTATGCTAAAAGTAAAAATATCCCGGTAGTAAATACTCCGGCGGCTTCATCCGTTTCGGTGGCTGAGTTGGTGTTTGCCCATTTGTATTCGGGTTGCCGTTTTTTAAATTTATCTAATAAAGATTTACCAATTGACCCTTCTGGAAATTTTAAAAATTTAAAGAACGCCGCTTCCAAAGGCATTGAGTTAAAAGGTAAAACCATTGGAATTTTAGGGTTTGGACGAATAGGGCAGGAGGTGGCCAAAATTGCCATTGGTTGCGGAATGAACGTGCTGGCTTATGACCCGTTTTTTAAAACAAAAGATATTGAAGTATCGTTTCACGAAGCGTTGAAATTAAATCCTGTTATTGTTAAAATTCCGATGTCGAAAAAGGAATTTGTTTTACAAAATTCTGATTTTATAACCTTGCATGTACCTGGTGGACCCGAAGCTGTAATTGGTGCTGCCGAATTTGAAATGATGAAAACAGGCGTTGGGTTAGTAAATTGTGCCAGAGGCGGTGTGGTGGATGAAATAGCCATGACCGATGTATTAAAAAATGGTAAATTAGCTTTTGCTGGGGTGGATGTTTTTGCCATAGAGCCTCCTGTTTATCATGATTTTATTGGCTTACCTAATGTGTCAGTAAGTGCCCATGTGGGTGCTTCTACAGTGGAAGCACAAGAACGGATTGGCAAGGAAATAGCCACCATCATAATCAATCGTTTTAAAAAATAAAATGCCTGCCTTTTTACCTTTTAGGGCATTGCGTCCAACCAAGGATTTGGTTGCTAAATTTTCAGCCAAGACCTCCGATTTTAAAAATCCGGAAGATGTATTGGCCGATATGCAAACCAATACTGAAAGCTACTACTACGTAACCAAGCAAAGTCTTTTAAGCCCGGTTAAAAAACCAATTGAGTTTTTTTTTACAATTGGAGCCGGGTTTATAAATAAAAAAACCGAATCGGGCGATTTGTTTAAGGATAAAGTTCCTTGCTTTTATGTTTATCGTCAGATAGACCATTCTGCAGGCCGAACATATACAGGCATAATAGGTTTAGTGGATGTATTAGATTTAGAAAATAATTTGATAAAAAAACATGAATTGACGAAAGTTGTTCGCGAGGAATATTTATACAAGCAATTGCATTTTACCGGGGTCTTGGGAGAGCCAGTATTAATGGGACATCAGCACTCAATTGAGATTGATAATTTAATTGAAAAGGCTACAAAAAAAACGCCTGAATACGATTTTAAAACCATAGATAATAAAGAGCACATTGTTTGGCAGATAAAAACTTCCTTAGATTTACAGTTAATCACCGAATCATTTGAAAAATTACCAGCATTTTATATTGCTGACGGCCATCATCGTTGTGCATCAACCATACGAAATTATAAACGAAATCCAGAATCCAACAACCGTTATTTTATGGTTTTTTTGTTAGATGAAAATCAGTTTCATATTGAATCGTTTCATAGGTTATTACATGGATTAACCCCAGAGGACACTAAGGATTTGAAAGAAAAAATTCAAGCCCAGTTTGAAGTAGAAGATTATAAAAAAGGTGAATTGTTTAAGCCACAAAAACATTCGGAATTTGGATTGCTAACCCGCGACTTATCTTTAAAATTAACCCTAAAAAAAGAACCCAAAACCACCAATCCAGAAGCCCATTTGGATGTAAGTATCTTAGAAAAAAAATTCTTTATGCCCATCATGAATATTCATCATCCACGAACCGACCATCGTTTATCTTATATTGCATCCAGTCAGGATTTTAATTCTTTGAAACAATGGTTAGTAAATGGCGATATAGATATGGTAATTTCAAACTTTCCAATTTCGTTTGATGAGGTAAAGCAGGTAGCCGACGCCAATAAAACAATGCCACCCAAGTCCACATATATCGAGCCTAAATTAAGGGGAGGGATGATTGTTCAGAAATTTTAAAAGAAGACAGAAACCCTAAGCTATAAAGAATATCCTTTAATTTTAGACCCTAATTTTGAGGATTATTCTAAAATTATCAAAATGAATACCTAAAAGTTTAGGTTGATTTTTTTTAAAAACTGCTAACACCACCCATAACATTTCTTTCCAGGGCATTTATCTGGTCATCCATTTTTTTAAAAAATTTGGCTCTTTGCTTTTCCGCAGTTCCACTTAACAATAATGATTTTTTTGTTAAATTTTCCATCCACAGCCTTGTTTCTTTCGTAAAGGCAGCGTTGTAGGTTGAAATACTATTGAAAGTATTATGACCTAAAAAAATCCTTTCGCTAAGTTTTGATTCGCCCGGTTTTATCGAAACACAGTTGTTCCCAATCATGACCTCCGAATTATACAGCATAAATTCGCCCGGTTTGGTAGGATGGTTTTTGCAACTGTTTTCGCAATTGGTTTTTAGTTCTTCCATCATTTCTCTTAAATCATTAATAACTAACATAACTTGATCTCTGTTTTCAAATAAATCTGATTCCCAAAAAAATTCAACTTGATTTAATGTACTTGTCAAAGTTTCGTCAGTCCATATTTCTATGCTGTTAATTTGTGAGTAGGATATATAGGTTTGCTTATTAATATCAATAATTTCTTGAGGTACACTTTCTGGGTTGAATTTTTTACCAACAAATACTTCACTATTTAAAATAGCCTTACTCCAATAAAAACTCTTAAATGCCGACAAGTTTGAATAGTTAAAATGCCGAAAAACGGGAACATCGTCGGCCGCATAAATAATTTGAGTACCTGGCGTATTAGCCAGTTCGGAAAGGTATTGCGAAAACCATTTAAGGTATTTACCAAAATTGGATTTGTCTTCATACATAGGGTTAAAGTTAAAGGTAACCTGTAGCGAATCCATATTAAGCAATCCATCTACCGATACGCCAAATTTTTTGGAAATAGAAGCCACTTCGTCAAACGAAAAGGCGCTTTGGCATCTTAACCTTCTATAAACACTATCGGTTGACACTTGCAATATATCGGCAAGTTCTTCTGCCAAACTAATATTTGCAGGCACTATAGTTTTAAGTTGAGCTACAAATTTTTCTTGAAATTCAAATCCAGCATTCATAAGGTGTTATTTAGTAAGCAAACTAGATTGCTTTTTTTGCACTATTTGTTAAAATTTTAGCAAATTAAAGTATAAATTAATGAAACTTGCAACTGTTTTTTTTTGTTTCCGTTTTCGTTGCAAAAAATGCAAATTTGTTGGTTATAAGTTTATAAACTTATTAAAATATTAATTTTGTTTAATTAACCTTTGCCTGTTCACGATTTATGATTGATCCCAAAAAAGTATTTGTTACCGGAGCTGATGGCATGTTGGGCAGCAGTATCTGCAGAGAACTAATTATCCAAGGCTATACTGTAAAAGCTATGTGTTTACCAAATAATAAGGCAAGTACTCTTGATGGATTAGCAATAGAAAAAGTTTCTGGAGATGTGGCCGATAAGGCATTTCTTTTAAAAGAAATGAAAAATTGTAACTATGTAATCCATGTAGCTGCCTTAACTCATGTTTGGCCTAGAAAAATTTCGAAAGTTATAACTGTAAATTACGAAGGAACAAAAAATGTAATGGAGGTGGCTGAGGAATTGAAAATTGAAAGAATGATTCATATAGGAACAGCCAGTTCATTCAATCACGGGTCAAAACTTAATCCGGGTGATGAAACCAATATATTTGAAGGTTGGAAATATGGAATGGACTATATCAGTAGTAAGTTTAAAGCCCAGGAGATGTTACTTGAACAGTTTTCAAAAAATGGGTTTCCTGTAGTAATTATTAATCCTACATTTATGATTGGTCCCTTTGATTCAGGGCCATCTTCAGGTCGAATGGTATTGGCAATTTTTAAGGACTCATTAAAATGGTATTCATCTGGGGGCAAAAATTTTGTTTTTTCATTAGATGTAGCCAAAGCTAGCGTAAATGCACTGTATTTAGGAGAAACCGGTCAATGCTATATTGCCGGCAATGAAAATTTGGAGTATAAGGAGTTTTTTATGAAGACATGTAAACTTATGAAAAAACAATTTAACATGAAAAAAGCCCCAAACTCTCTACTTTTAACCATCGGCTTTATGAGTTCTCTTTTGGCCAGAGTGAGTGGTAATCCACCCAAAATAAGCTATGGTATGGCTTTATTGGCCAAGGAGGATCAGTATTTTTCACCTGAAAAAGCAAGAAGGGTTTTAAAAATGCCACAAACCTCAATTGAAGTTGGTATTGAACAGTGTATGGATTGGTTTAAGGCAAATAAGTACGTGTAGTGTATATCTCCTCCTTTTATAAAAACAAGGTAGTATTAGTGACCGGTTCTTCCATGGGTATTGGCAAAGAACTGGTGAGGCAAATATTGATAAACGGCGGCAAGGTAGTAATAACTGCAAGGGATAAGGAACGCTTGAAAATGGTGGCTGAGGAGTTTGAAATTTACCGAGATAATATATTAATTCAAGATGGGGATATAACACATTTTGAAACCAATGAAATGATAGTAAAAAAAACTATTGAACGCTTTGGTAAACTGGATGTATTGATAACTAATGCAGGGTTTTCATGTTATGGAAATGTAGAAATTATAAATCCTGGTGTTGTTAAGAAGGTAGTTGATGTAAATATTTATGGTTCTTTGTTTCCTGTTATGGCTTCTATTTTAGAACTTAAAAAGTCACGTGGCTCCATATTATTTATTTCAAGCCTTGCCGGGTTATATGGGTTGCCTGGCTATTCTACTTATTCCCTTTCAAAAATGGCCTTAAAGGCTTTGGCCCAAAGTTTAAGAATTGAATTAAAATCATCTGGTATTTTTGTAGGAATAGCATATCCTGGTTTTACTGAAAACGAAAGTGAAAAGAGAACCTTAAATCCTTCTGGCGAATTGGAGGAGGTTCCGCCACGACCTAAAAATCTCACCCTTTCTAGACAAGAAACGGCTCAAAAGCTTTTACGACAAATTGAGAAAAAAAAACATACGGAAACCCACTCGGTTTTAGGGAACATCACAGCTATTTTAAGTAAATATTTTCCTGGAATTTTAAAAGTTGTATTATCCAAAAATTATACTAAAAAAACCGGTTAAAAAAGTTTCTAACCTTCTCTTTTGGGAATGTTAGGTATACCAATACTGAATTTTTCCTTTCGATATTTTGTAAAGTCAAGTGGATTTTTGGTAAGCCCAAGGTTTTCAATTCGTTGATTATGTATTCGGTTAGCCATATTTAGGGCTGCGGTAAATGAGGATACATTAGCAATACCCTTACCCACAAGAGTATAGGCCGTGCCATGATCTGGCGAGGTTCTTACAATAGGCAAGCCTGCTGTAAAATTTACCCCGTCTTCAAAAGCCATATATTTAAAAGGAATTAATCCTTGGTCGTGATACATTGCCAGAACAGCATCAAACTGGCTAAACTGATGATTGCCAAAAAAACCATCGGCTGAATATGGCCCCCAAACCACCATTTTTTCTGCCTGAGCTTTTTCAATGGCTGGATTTATTATTTCTATTTCTTCTCGGCCAATTACGCCTCCATCTCCCGAATGAGGATTTAAACCCAAAACCGCAATTTTTGGCTTTATTATTCCAAAATCGATTCGTAAAGATTCATGTATGACTCTTATTTTTTCGAGAATTAAATTTTGGGTGAGCAATGAAGAAACATCTTTTAAAGGCACATGTTCGGTAACCAAACCTACACGTAAATTATCAGAAACCAACATCATGGCATAGTTGGTAGCGTCCATTTCATTGGCTAAATAACCTGTGTGGCCGTTAAATGGAAAATTATCGCTCTTAATACTATGTTTATCAATAGGGGCTGTGCAAATGGCTTGAATCTGTCCGTCCTTAACATCGGCCATGGCTAATTGTAGTGCAGCCAAAGCAAATTTTCCACCAGATTCAGAAGGTTCGCCGGGTGTAATAACAATTTCTTCCTCAGTGCAAATTCTTAGGTTAAGTTTTCCTTCCTCACACTCCGTAGTATTTTTTATGATTTTATAAATTGGTTTTTCGGATAGCTCCAAAAGGTTTTTATAAAATTTAATAGATTGTGGGGTAGCGTATAGCACCGGTATGAATTGGTTACCAAATCCATCTTCGGCAAATATTCTTAAAATAATGTCAAGCCCCACCCCATTTATATCCCCTGCGGTTATTCCTATTTTTATTTTTTGGTCCATATTTTAGTTCGGCGAATTTCGGCATTTTTATTCAATTGTAAGATTGGGTTTGCCACTAAAACTCAAAGTCATAAAAATTTCACAAAAAATTTCCAGACTAATTTTGAGTTAAGGTGTTTTTGTGGCAAAATTTGAAATAAAACTTACCACCTTATTAGGGCACTAGCCCAGGTAAACCCGCTGCCAAAAGCAGCCAGACAAATTAAATCTCCCTCTTTTACTTTGCCCTCCTGCCAGGCTTCGGAAAGTGCAATGGGAACCGAAGCTGCGGTAGTGTTGCCATACCGCATTATATTATTATACACCTGGTCGTCTCTAAGTTTCATCGTTTTTTGGATAAACTGTGATATGCGCAAATTGGCCTGATGCGGAATTAATAGATTAATATCTGTGGGATTATAGCCATTTTTATTTAAGGCTTCCATTATTACTTCAGGAAACCTGGTTACAGCATGTTTAAACACATTACTGCCATTCATTACTGGATATATCCGTTCTGGGATAAATTCTGTCCGTTGAGTGCTGGTACTGCTAGGTTCTAACACCATTAGTTCTTCGGCATATTTTCCTTGACTGTGCAGATGGGTTGATAAAATACCTTTTTCAGGTTTATCTGTTGCTCTTAAAACAACAGCTCCAGCACCATCACCAAAAATAACAGCAACATTTCTGCCTCGGGTGGTTTTATCTAGTCCGCTACTATGTATTTCGGAACCAATTACCAAAACATTTTTATACATCCCACTTTTAATAAATTGATCGGCTACACTTATGCCATACACAAATCCAGAACACTGATTTCTGATGTCCAACGCCCCAATTGTATCAATTCCCAATTGTTCCTGAACCATTACTCCACCCCCTGGAAAATTATAATCGGGCGAAAGGGTGCAAAAAATTATAAAATCAATATCGGAAGGTTGAAGGTTGGCATTATTCAAAGCTTTCAAGGCGGCTTTGGTACCCATGTTTGAAGTGCTGTCTTTTTCTAAATCGGCCCAATGGCGTGAATTAATACCGGTCCTTTCAACAATCCACTCATGCGTGGTTTCCATCATAGTTTCAAGATCTTTATTTGTGACTTTTAACTCTGGAATGTAGTGGCCTAAACCAGCTATATATGAATTTGGCATAAAAATTTATTTAATTTATTTTAAACAAACCTATAAAAAAAATTGAAAAAATGAAAGGAGTTTTTGGGAGTGGGAAACAATTTTTGATAGTTTATAAAAACTAATTAGCCACTTCCCTTTTATTGATGTTAAACCTAACTGAAAACATATTGCTATATAATGAAGCTGATACATCCCCAATATCCGTAAGGGCGTAATCCAATATTAGGCTGCCAAGTTTTAAACCTATACCAATATTTGGCTGCAGGGTCATTACTTTTTGATTATTGATATCTAACTCACGTTGAAATTTCCCTATTCCAGCTCTTATAAAAACTGCTTTTTTATAATCTGCTTCAATGCCAAGGCTAGGATCAAGGTTGAAATATTTTGAACTCACCAAAACGTTACGCTGACCATCGGTATTTATTCCAAAATTTGTTTCAGCTCTTAATCCAATTAGATTATTTATTTCAAATA
>JBJXDS010000040.1:0-3693 GCA_046154525.1 Bacteroidia bacterium | reverse complement strand
AAAGTGTAGAAGTGGATATTGACAAAGATTCAATAAAAATAGGATCAGAAAATGGTGATAGAAAAGTAATCATAGACAAATTACATTCACTCGGTTATCCTGAGGCAACCGAAAAAAATGGATTGCTGTTGCAATTAAAAAGCTATACAAGTTGTATGATTGGAAAAATAAATAATCTTTAAATTTTTAAAATGAACGTAGAAAAAATCATCAAAGAAAAACAAGGAACGATTTTAGATGTACGAACCCACCAGGAATTTATGGGAGGCCATGTGGCTGGGTTAATTAATATTCCTGTGCAGGAACTATCGGTAAGAATGGGTGAAATTAAAGAACTGAAAACCCCTTTGGTTTTATGCTGTGCGTCAGGTGTCAGAAGCGGGATGGCTCATGGATTTTTAGCCCAGCAAGGCGTTGAATGTTTCAATGGCGGCTCATGGTTGGATGTAAATTATTATTACTCAAAAGCAAATTAATAAAATGATAAACGCACTTAAAAATTTATTCGGTTTTGGCCACAAGGTAGATTATGCAGAACTTGTAAAACAAGGGGCGATCATCTTAGATGTTCGCAGCAAAGGCGAGTATGCCGGAGGACATATCAAAGGTTCTGTGAATATTTCGGTTGACCAACTTCAAAATAATCTTGGCAAACTAAAAGATAAAAATCAACCCATCATTACATGTTGTGCCTCAGGTATGCGAAGTGCTTCGGCCAAAAGTATTTTAAAATCGAATGGTTTTAAAAATGTATATAATGGTGGTGGCTGGAGTAGCTTAAGAAATAAATGCTAATGGTAAGAGAAACACTTTTAACCGGATGGAATTTTATGCGATGGCTGCGTTTGGGACTTGGAGTTTTTATTGGAATTCAAGCCATTCAAATGCATCACCCAATTTCAGGATTTATAGCAGCGTTTTTTATTTTTCAGGCAGTTACTAATACAGAGTGTTGCGGGGTTACCAATTGCTCCGCACCGTCAATAAAAACCAACATTGATAAAATTGAAGAATTGGAATACGAAGAAATTCAAGTAAAAAGTATATCACAGGGTGAAACAAAATTAAAATAAAAAAAATGGAAGCACACTATTATAACGTAGATATAGCATGGAACAAAGACCGTAAAGGGGTGATGTGTTCGCCCGAATTGAATAAAGATTCAGGCAGCTGTATTGAAGTAGCTACTCCGCCGGAGTTTCCCAAAGGGATTCCTGGAATTTGGTCGCCCGAACATTTGTTTACAGCTGCCGTAAGCAGTTGTTTGATGACTACCTTCTTAGCAATAGCTGAAAACTTTAAACTAGAATTTTTAAGTTTTAATTGTAAATCAAAAGGAAAATTAGAAACGGTGGAAGGAAAATTTTTAATGACGGAAATCATTCTTGAACCTACCGTTGTTATATTAAATGAAAAAGACAAGGAAAAAGCAGAGAGGGTTTTGCAAAAATCGGAAGCGGCCTGTTTAATTTCTAATTCTATAAAATCAAAAATAACCATGATCCCGATTATTAAAATTAAACAGTAAAATGCCAACAAAATTTTCGGAACTTATTAACAGCGACACTCCTACTTTGGTTGATTTTTCAGCCGAATGGTGTGGACCATGCAAGGCCATGAAACCTATTTTAGAAGAATTAAAAATTAAAATAGGGGATACCGCTAGAATTATTAAAATAGATGTAGATAAAAATCCAAATGCAGCCAATGCCTATAAAATTCAAGGCGTTCCTACACTTATACTTTTTAAAAATGGCGAAATAAAATGGAGACAATCCGGTGTTGTTTCGGCCAATAATCTTGAACAAATAATTAATCAAAATTCATAAAAAAAATGAAGAAATTAATATCAATCAGTTTCGTATTCGTTGCTATAATATTAAATAGTTGTACAAACGGACAAAACAAAAGTGGTAAAACTAATCTTTCTGCAACTCAATTTTCGGCAAAAATTAAAGAAATACCAACAGCTCCCTTAGTGGATGTAAGATCAGCCGAAGAATATTCATCCGGACATATACAAGGTTCAAAAAATATCAACTGGAACGGAGATAATTTTGAAAGTGAAATTGTAAAACTTGATAAAACAAAACCAGTTTTTGTGTATTGCCAGAGTGGTCGAAGAAGTGCATCTGCTGCTGATAGGATGCGTTCATTGGGTTTTAAGGAAGTTTATGAACTCGATGGTGGGATATCAGAATGGATGCAAGCCGATTTACCAGTATCCACAAATTAATTTTTACTTCCCTTATTATAAACCTGTAACTCTAATCACATTAAATCTTCCATAATAATATACCTTTCCAGGGACAGAGGGATTTTACAATTATGATTAATAATTAGTAAAGTTGTATAACTACTTAATTTATAATTTCAGGCCATTGCTTTAGTTAATTTCTGTCTCTACCAATTAAGACCATTCAGCAAAATCAGCAAAAAGTGGAAATTTCAACCATAAATTCCTCTGTATCGCGATTATTTTTTTTATCACATATACAAGATGGAGAAGAATAAATAGTGCTAATGGTGTAAAAGGCTCAGAAGATGATTTTTGATTTTTTAAGTTAATTTCTATAATTTCACCCATAGTCGTTTACGAAGTTAAAACCTGACAAAATTTTATTTTTTAGTAAGGCAAAAAAAGTAGAAAAATATTTCTATTATAAAATATATTGAAGGTAAAGTACACCACTATTCATCCACCCCTGGCCCACATCCCTTCCTTTAGTAATTACATTTATTTCTCTTCCAAAACCTGTACTTATTACAAGTTTAAAGGGAGATGGACCGATTTTTAATGAATAACCAACCTCCAACCAGGGTTGAACCACAAGGGTGTATGATTTACCCTCGGATTGGTTTGGATTCCCAATATCATTTTCCCAATCAATCCACATATTCCAAACATCAGTATTAACCCCGGCCATTAAATTTCCCTTTTTTAGGCTAAAATACTTTCTGCAACCTAAGCTAACTCCAAAACCTTTTCCTTTTTCATAATTATTATATGTGCTAAAATTTTTTCTGTTGGCAAAATTACCCCCTACTCTAAAAATATAAGATAATTTCTTTTCAGAAATCAACTCATAATTCAAGGTTGGAATTACCCCAGCAGGGTAAACCTGGAGCATTAAACCAAGCTCTCTCGATTCAAACCTTTTTGAAAAGGAATCCTGTTGTGCAAATGCTGACGAAGAATTTATTACCCAGAAAGAAAGAAAAATTGTTAATACATTAAATATTTTTCTGGAAAGGCCAACAAAACCACATAATGATTTGAACATTGAGTCACAAAACTAAGAAAAAGAAGCATTAAAATTCTCCCTTAATAAATAGAAACTAATACAATTGGCCTTAAAAGGGTATTTCTAAAAAATTACCTATTGCTTCTTTCCACATAAGGACGAAGGGTAGCCCCTGTATAAATTTGACGTGGCCGTCCAATAGGCTGTTTTTGAACCCGCATTTCATTGCATTGGGCTATCCAGCCAGGTAGGCGACCAAGGGCAAATAATACGGTGAACATTTCAACAGGGAATCCCATAGCTCTGTATATTATACCAGAATAAAAATCAACGTTAGGGAATAATTTACGTTCAATAAAATAAGGGTCGGCTAGAGCGGTTTCCTCTAATTTTTTAGCTATTTCAAGGGCTGGGTCGTTTATTCCCAATTTGTTCAATACATCATCAC
>JBJXDS010000039.1:0-9942 GCA_046154525.1 Bacteroidia bacterium | reverse complement strand
ACAATTTTAAATCGTTCAAATTACAAGCCACCTTTGCCTAACCAAATAATAAAAATATGAAAAAACAAAAAGAATTATCCTTAAAATTGTCTCTGGAATTTCCCAAAATGCCAGATCGAGTTTCACCAACTTTTAAAAAAATTATTAAATGTTGAATTAAAACCTATTTTTGTCACTAAAAAATTACAATCATGAAAAAAATTACTCTCTCTTTAATTTTACTAATTGGGTTTACGTCATTCAATGCTTTTGCCCAAACAAAGATTCGTTTTAGAAACGAAGTGTTTACCGATGCTCAAATTCAGGCAGCTAAAGGCTTGCCCTTTGCTACAAATCTCAATTGGCTTATCATTGACCAGGTTGATTTAAAAGATACTGCAAAAGCCAAACAAACGCAGGTTTTTCAGGATATCACCTATCTTAAAACCCAAATTGCGATGGGTAATAAATTTGGTATGAAATTGAAATACTATTTACCCAAAAGTTCACCAGGCGGGGATTCAACTATTTTGAAAATTACCACCCTTAAAATGGATGCGTATATGCCTAGTATGACTGCCGATACTAGCAAAAAGCGTCCAATAATTATCTATTTACACACTGGTAATTTTTTACCTCCGGGAATAAACGGAAGCCCTTGTGGTGATAAATCAGATAGTATTGTGGTTGATATGTGTAAAGGCTGGGCTCGTAGAGGTTTTGTAGCCATTGCCATTGATTATCGCTTAGGTTGGAATCCAATATCTACCTCCCTCGCAGTACGCCGTGGTACTTTGTTAAATGCCGTTTATCGTTCCATTCATGATGTTCAGGAATGCGTTAGGGTAATCAAAGGAATGGGTGCCGCTTATAACATGGATATTAATAAAATAGCCATAGTAGGTGAAGGTACAGGTGCATATATTGCCCATGCTTATAATACATTAGATAAGTATCCTGAGTTTATGGCCTTACCAAAATTTGCAGGTGCAATTGATACAGCCACGGTAGGTTGGTTAGATGGTTCAAGAGGTAAATTAAATTTATATACCAAGAGTTCGGTAAGCACTAAAGTTCAGGTAATAGGCACCTTAGGCGGTGCATTGGCCGATACCACATGGTTAGAGGCAGGTGATGCTCCTACCATTTCCATGCAATGTGTTCTTGACCCATTTGCTCCCTTTGGTTACGGAACTGTAATTGTTCCTCCTCCATTAAACCTGGATGTGGTAGATGTAGATGGTGCTAATAATACCATTATGAGAGCTCAAAGATTAGGAAATAATGCCTTATTTGCAGCTATACCAAGTAAAGACCCTTATACTACCAAAGCCCGTTCGTTGTATAACAGGACGGTAAGTTACATTTTACCTGCCCCTGCCGACAAAATTACTATTAGAAGCGGTGAAGGTATGTATCCTTTCCTATTGCCAAAAGCAGCCCAATTCAGCAATCAGGCATCGCCCTACCAATGGTGGGATCCAACTTCTAAGGAAGGTAAGTATATTATACAAGCACCTGACATTACAGCGCACATGAACGGATTATCAAGTAACTCCGATATGAGCAAAGCCAAATCTAAATTATATCAGGATACTATTCATGGTTTTATGACTCGCCGTATAGCTTATGCTATGGGTTTACTTACTGTTACTGATTTAGGGGTAACTAAAACTAAGGTTAGTGGTGTTAAAATTTATCCAAATCCGGCTACTAATAGTTTTTCAGTTAGCTACCCCGGAATGATAAATTCAATTACTGTTACCGATATTTCAGGTAAAATAGTTTATCAAGCTGAAGTAAATAGCACTAGTTATACCGTTTCATCACTAAACTTGAACCAAGGTTTATATTTGATAAATATTAGCACCAATCAAGGCAACGCTATTGAAAAATTAATTATAAAATAATTTTAGAATAGTATTAAAATTAAAAAGCCCCTTGCCAAATCAAGGGGCTTTTTAATTCATAATAATTACACTTTCCTTCCTCCTGTTTTCCTATTTTTGCCACTTTATGAAACATCTGCAAAAAGATTTGATATCAGGTTTGGCTGTATTTTTAGTAGCCATCCCGCTTTGCCTTGGTATTGCTTTAGCTTCAGGTGCACCTATGGCTGCAGGACTGCTTGGTGGTATTATTGGTGGATTAATAATTGGTTCGATTAGTAGTTCGAGTGTAAGTGTTAGTGGCCCTGCCGCCGGACTTACAACTATTGTTTTAGCGGCCATTACTGAAATTGGAAGTTTTGAAGCCTTTTTGGTTGCTGTAATATTATCGGGTGTATTCCAACTTATTTTAGCTCTAATGAAAGCCGGAGGAATAGCTAGTTTTTTTCCCACCTCCGTAATCAAGGGCCTTTTAACTTCTATTGGGCTAATTCTTATTTTTAAGCAAATCCCTCATGCTGTGGGATATGATAAGGATACAGAAGGAGACTTTGTTTTTTTTCAGGCAGATAATGAAAACACCTTTACCGAATTATTGAAAGGGTTAGAACATATTCATACCGGTGCCATTATTATTGCCGGTATTGGTGTTATGATCCTTGTATTTTGGAATAAGGTGCTTCCAAAAAAAATTTATGAGATTATACCATCTTCATTGGCTGTGGTAGTGGTTGCTATCTTATTAAATGAATTATTTTCCACCCCACAATTAAGTCACTTTTTTATTGAAAATTCGCACAGGGTGCAATTGCCCGAAGGGATTTCATTATTAAATGCGGACAAATTATTGACTATGCCAGATTTTTCGGCCTTTAGCAATCCCCTTATATGGAAAGTAGCTTTAACCCTGGCAGCTGTAGCCTCCTTAGAAACATTATTAAATATTGAGGCTTCTGATAAAATAGATACATCAGGACATAAAACCCCGCCCAACCGTGAATTGGTGGCACAAGGTGTGGGAAATATGGTTTCCGGTTTTTTAGGTGGCTTGCCTCTCACTTCTGTAGTTGTGAGAAGTACCGTTAATATTAATTCCGGGGCCAAAACCAAATGGTCGGCTATTTTTCATGGGGTGTATTTGGTTGTTTTTATTTTAATTTTTCCCGGCCTGTTATCCAAAATCCCCTTATCGGCCCTGGCCGCTATTTTAATTTTTACCGGGTTTAAATTGGCATCGTATAAAGAATTTAAAGCCTTTTATAAAAAAGGATGGGATCAGTTTTTACCATTTGTAATTACGGTTGTTGCCATATTTTTCACCAATCTTCTTCAGGGTGTAGGTATTGGATTAATCGTGGCTATATTTTTTATTTTGCGCAGCAATTTTAAAAATCCGTTCATATTTATTCGAGAGGAATATCAAAACCGTAAAATTTTAAAATTAGAATTAGCGCACCAGGTTTCTTTTTTTAATAAAGCAGCCTTAGAAGCTACTATTGAAAATGTGGCCGACCATTCCAATGTATTAATTGACGGGACCCGGACCGATTTTTTAGACCACGATGTAAAAGAAACACTAAACTCATACAGGGAATTTGGTTTAACCGACAAAAATGTAATTTTTAGTTTTACAGGCTTTGATAAAAAACATAAAATAAAAGATGAAATAAATTTCCCCTACGTGTTGAACAAGGAAATGCTGGATAAGCTAACCCCTGATGATGTACTTGAAATATTAAAAAAAGGAAACAATCGGTTTGTAAATGGTAAAAGTCAAAAGAAGGACCTATTGAGGCAAGTTAGAGAATCATCGAGTGCCCAGCACCCTACGGCTGTAATTTTGGCCTGTATTGATTCACGGTCGGCCACCGAGCTTATTTTTGATCAAGGTTTTGGCGATATAGTGAGCATACGAATAGCGGGCAATGTGGTGAATGAAGATATTTTAGGAAGTATTGAATTTGCCTGCCATGTGCTGGGCACCAAACTTTTGGTAGTATTGGGCCATACCAATTGCGGAGCGGTGAAGGCCGCCTGGGGCGAAACGCCCAGTGGCAACGTAGGTCCTTTGATAGAAAAAATAAAAAAATCTATACCCAAATGCAACCATCACCATGAATACGATGAAAAGGTATTTGCCCTAGCACAGGAAAATATTTTTAACTCCATAGAAGAAATAAAGAAAGACAGTAATCTTACCTCACTACTCGAAAATAATACGTTAAAAATTGTTGGGGCTATGTATAATATTGATTCGGGGGTGGTAGATTTTTATGATGAGGAGGGAATTTAAATTTATTCTCTTTCTTCCTCCAAAATAAAATCCTTTACTTCCATCATTTCACCTGAAATTAACTTCAATTTATAACTTCCTTTTAACACATGGTATTTCCCATCTTTTCCTTTCCGTAGAAATTTGGAAAGGTTTTGATTTTGCGAAGAGGTATAATTGTATTTAAAATAATTCACACCTTTTGAAGCCTTTAGTTTTTCATAATAAATAACCACACCCAATGAATCAGAAATGGTCAATTCAATTTCCTGAACTTTGGCAGAATAATAAGAAATACTAATATTGGATTGAAAGGGTGGCGACCAGTAGTAATAAGAGTTTCCCCAGCTTTTGGACGCTTTTTGTTTGGGTATGTAATATACAAAAAGGGATTGTGAAAGTTTGCCGCTATCGAGGCTGTTTATTTCACTTAAACCTATAACATACAACGAACGCCCATGGGTGCCAACCAATAATTCGTTGGCTTTGGGTTGTATGGCCAAATCATGAACGGCTACGCGAGGCAGGTCGCCCAGTTTTTCCCATGATTTACCTTTTGAATAAGAAATATACAACCCGTTATCGGTACCTACATATAAAATTTCAGGGTTCACTAAATCTTCCCGGATCACATTGACGGGTTCGGAGGGTAAGTTGCTGTGTATGGGTTTCCATGTTTTTCCATAATCCTCCGAAACAAAAACAAAGGCTGTAAAAATATCCTGCCGGTAACCATTTAATACAGCATACACCCTCGATTCGCTTTGGCCTGAAGCCTGCACCCGCGACACCCAATATCCCCTGTGTACGGGCAGCGAAATATTATTCCAGTTATTTCCACCATCTTTGGTTACATATACATTTCCATCATCACTTCCGGTATAAATTAATCCAAATTTTAAGGAGCTTTCATCAATGGTGGTAAGGGTTCCGTAAGGCACATTGCCTTCCTTTCCGCCTGAAGTAAGGTCGGGCGATATTTTTTTCCAGGTTTGCCCTTTATCAAAAGAGCGAAATAAATAATTACCCCCAAAATAGAGGGTATTTTGAGCATGACGGGATAATAAAATTGGGGATTGCCAGTTGAACCTGTAAGGAAATTCGCCCAATTCATGCTTTGGGGTTATGTAGGTTGATTTATCTTTTTCAATATCCAACCTATAATAATTACCAAACTGGTAGCCTGTATATACCAAATTTTGTTTGGTATCCACCGCCACCTGCATACCATCACCACCCATAATAAATTGGTAAGGATACTTCCCCGATTGATGCCACCCTGTGCCCGATGAATAATACCGTGGGCCTTTCCAAACCCCATTATCCTGCAAACCGCCATACACATTGTATGGTTCAGCTTCGTCCACAGCTATGGCATAAAATTGACCGACTGCCGGGCTGTTACATTTTACCCAGTTTTGGCCATTATCATACGAAATATTCATTCCGCCATCGTTACCATTAATAATGTGAGATGAATTAGATGGATTAATCCATATCACATGATGGTCGGCATGAACATTATCATCGCTCAGTTTTTTAAAAATTTTTCCTCCATCTAATGAGCGGGCCAATACCACGCCCAAAATATAAATATCATCGGGATTTGATGGGTTTACCCGTATTTGCCCAAAGTAATAACCATAGGTATAGTAAAGGTCTTTGATAGAATCGTTAACCGTTTCCCATTTCACATCGCTAAGCGAATTGGTTTTAATAATTACCGAGCCTTTGTAATGCACGTTAAACAAATTTCGGTTGGCATTTCCTGTGTAGTTTATAATATCCTTTACGGTGTTCTTTTTAGTTTTTATTAATTTTTTAATGGCCTTGCTATCCAATTTTTCAGGAAAACCATTTTGGTTTAAAAAAATTTTCAATTTAGAATCGGGTATGGCTAAAAAAATATCTATCGATTGAGTTTCCATTTTTATTAAATCTTCAATGGTTAATATCGACGTATCTTTAGCCTCTGGCGGTAATGAGTTTTGGTCATCTACTATGGCATACAGGCCCGAGCTTCCATTTTTACTAAATGTAGCCAATCCTATCCTACCCGTTTTGTTGGCTGAATAAACTTTTGTCCAATAACCTCCGGCATTTTTCGACATATAAATGCCCGACCCCGCTCCTGCCCCGCTGAAATTCCACGGACTTCGCTGCCTTTCCCAGGTAGCCGCTATCAGTGTTTCATTATTCAAAGGATCAAAACACAAATCAATACACCCGGTTTTATTGTCAATAAACAATACCTTTTGCCAGGTAGCTCCACCATCGGTGGTTTTATAAACTCCCCGTTCATCGTTAAGCGAATACAAATGCCCCATAGCTGCCACGTAAGCAATAAGATTATTTGTAGGATGAAGCAGTACTTTGCCAATATGATGGGTTTCTTCAAGGCCCAAATGCTTCCAGGTGTGCCCTGTGTCGCCGGTTTTATAAACCCCTGTTCCGGCATAGCTGGAGCGGCTGCTGTTGCTTTCACCCGTTCCTACCCAAATGGTAAATTTTTTCCAATCTACGGCTATATCGCCTATGGTTATTGAATGTTGATTATCAAAAATAGGCCGGAACGATTGCCCGTTGTTATTGGTGTACCACACTCCGCCCGAGGCATAAGCCACCACCATTTCAATGGGATTGTTGGGGTTCACCTCAATATCCGTTACCCGTCCACTCATTACGGTAGGACCTATCGATTCGGTATTAATAGTAGAAAACCGGCTTTCGGCATTTAGATTTAATCCTTCTAAACGGGTTTTGGCGGGGGTAAAGGGTTGGGAGAGCAGAATAATTGGAAATAAAATTCCTAAAAATGCGCTGTTAAATTTTAGCATGATTTTTTACTTTTTTATTGAATTTTTAATATAATCCAAGGTTTGTTTCCAACTTTCAGAAATTGGGTAGTTTGATTCGCCTTTAAACCTTTCCATTAACTTTAGCATTTCTTTGGTTTCCTTAATTTTATCAGTACCCATCAGCGAATACGCTTTGTATATAATGGCGTATCCTAAATAATCTAAAAAAATATCTTCGGTAAACCGGTTGAGATCAGATTTTTTTACCAAATCCAAGGCTTCCTTTATTCTTAACTTATACGTATCATAATCCATTTCAGGTTTATTGTCAAAATTTAACCTTTCCAAATAAACCATATGTTCAAAGTGTTTTTCTAAGCCTAACGTTCGATCGGGATCTGCACCATTTGCAAAATAGAGTGTTTTTTTAAAATTATTTTGACTAAGGAAACTCAGTAAAATCCTATCTCCTCTTAAAATATATTCGCCTAAATAACTTGGCTTTACCTCCCAGGAAAAATCGCCAATAGAAATAGTGGTATCCTTCCAATTACAATAATCAACTGTATCACGCATTGTATCGGTCATGGTAAGCAAAAGCTGATTTTTTTGGTTCAAATAAGAAGGATACCAAATTGTACTTAAAAGGTCTAAGTTAACAACAGAAATATCATTTCGCTTTTGATTAATACATTGATTGTAAAGCAAAGCAAAAGTGGTTATGTCCCCTGTTAAAAAAATTACAGAATTACTATCACAGGAGTGCAGCATGTTACTTGTGTTTGATAACATAAAGTCGCTAAAACCGCCCCGTTTCTTCCCTTCGGTAAAAGCAAAAATGGCAGAATCTTTTTTATTTTTTGATAAAAAGCTTAATGCCAGCGTTCCCCATTCGGAAGTAATTTTACTATAAGGGTCCAACACCAAAACCTCCCCTTTGTATTTGGGATTAATTTTAATAACCTCTTCAAACTCATGGCTAGATTTGAGGGTTAATTCAAATTTTACGCCGGGTATTGTTAATCCATTTTTTGAATTCAACCGGCTATAAGCATACCCTAAGAAATAATGTGCTTCCTGGTCGTTTGGCCTTAACCATACAGCTTTCTGTAATATTTCAATTGCATTTTTATAATCAATGGAATCATGTTCCTTTTTGATTTCATACTTGCCTGTTTCAAGAATCTCTTTAAAAGTAAGGCTTTGTGAGAATGATGCGCTTATTAAAAATGAAAAAATAATTGCTATCTTAATTTTCAATCCCATCACAGGTTAAATTTTTTTAATACTGCTCCGAAGAATTCGGAAAATCCTTTGATGTTACATCATCAATATATTTTCCAACCGCGGCGGTAATTTCCTCCCTCAAATTGAGGTATCTCCTTAAAAAACGGGGGTTAAATTCAGTGGTCATGCCCAACATATCGTGCAATACCAATACCTGGCCATCCACTCCTCCACCAGCTCCAATACCAATCACCGGGATTTTTAAAGTCTGGGCCACTTTCTCGGCTAATTTGGCTGGTATTTTTTCGAGTACTAAACCAAAGCATCCGGCTTCTTCCAAAAGTTTCGCATCATGCAATAGTTTTTCAGCCTCTTTTTCTTCTTTGGCCCTTACATTGTATGTTCCAAACTTAAAAATGGATTGAGGAGTAAGCCCCAAATGCCCCATTACCGGTATGCCTGCTGTTAATATTCGTTTAACAGAATCTACTACCTCCTCGCCACCTTCCAGTTTTATAGCATGGGCTCCGGCTTCTTTCATTATCCGAATGGATGATTCCAGCGCATTTTTACTATTGCCCTGATAAGAACCAAAAGGTAAATCGCAAATAACTAAAGCTCTTTCAGTAGCCCTTACCACCGACTGGGCATGATAAATCATTTGGTCTAGGGTAATAGGCAGGGTAGAAATATGCCCGGCCATTACATTGGAGGCCGAATCACCCACCAGAATCACATCAATGCCGGCACCATCCACTATTTGAGCAAAGGTGTAATCGTAGGCTGTAAGCATCGAAATTTTTACCCCAGCCTGTTTCATTTCTATCAGGGTGTTGGTGGTAATCTTTTTTAACTCTTTATAATGACTCATTTTTTACCTTTTTGCAGTTCTTTTATCATTTCCATCAGTTGCTTGTTTTCTGCTTCCAACAGGTTCACTTTAGTTTGCATCTCCTGATTTCTCTTTTTCTCCCGGTTTATTATATCGTTCAGGGTTAGTATTACATCCCCATTGTTATCATTTTCCAGGGTCTTTTTTAAAAGTTCGTATTCGGCCAGTTTATCTTTAGCTGCTTTCAACTCTATTTCCAATTTGCCCTTTTCTATAAGCAGGGTTTCATTGAGTTGAGAAAGTTCTATATTTTTTATTTCCAGAGATGTGTCTCCTGATTTTTGCATCCGGCATTTTTCAATCTCCTTGGTTAATTCCGTTATTTTTTTTTGTTGTTTGTCAATCTTGCTTTTCAGCAAGAGCACCACTTCATTATCGATAGCTGTTGTTTCAGCTGGAGGTACCACTGTTTTAGGGTCAGTTTTGTCGGGTACGTTGGTTTGGGCGGTGGCAGGGGTGGTTGTTGCGGTAACCGTTCCCTCTTTAAAAATACGGATGTATTCTATTTTTCCTGAACCCGCCTCACTTGCAAAAACCCCTACATTGCCGGAAGCTAATTTTTTATCGGTAAACGAAAAAATAAAAATCGAGTTTATATAAAAATCGAAAATGCCGTTTTCGCATTTTACCATTATTTCATTGTATGTCTTGTTTTTAATAGCTTTATCACGGTTCCATCCGTTTTCACCTGCAAACGAAAGGATGTCCCACTGCCCGTTTAAAAATTTTCGCACCCGGTATTGGTTTTTGCTGTTCATTTCGCAAACAATAGCCCCGCTGCCATCGGTTCGGGCGTTTAACAAAATCCCTATGCTACTTTCCACTTTTTTGGAGGCATCGGTTTTAAAATTAGCATTTACCTGATACTTGGCAATAGCCAAATCG
>JBJXDS010000038.1:0-8778 GCA_046154525.1 Bacteroidia bacterium | reverse complement strand
TTTTCAGTTTTTGTGCGTAAACAAACGCCAGTAAAAACCTGATGCATTTTGCCCGAAAGTTTGGTAAGCATTTTTATTGCATCCTCCTCGTTCAATGGTTTATTTATTATTTCTCCCTCTAAATATACTGTAGTATCGGCCGTTAACAAAACCTTATTTTCAAGCCCCCCTTTATAGGCCTTTGATTTTTTTAAGGCCAAATACCCTGCTACTTCTTGAGCTTTCAGTAAAGAAGGATATTCTTCGTCAGAATCAATATCTACCAAAATGAAATCAAGCCCTGCCCCTTTCAGTAGTTCATGCCTACGTGGCGATTTAGAACCTAATAATAATTCCAACATATATTTATAAAAATGATTTAGTGCTAATTAATCTTTTAGTAAAGTTTTAAAAAAACAACATCGATAAAGTCCCTGTAATCATTATATATAACGATACCCGGCTCAAATATAAAAAATCACTTTTTTCGGTAGCTAACTGAAGCTGGGATAATAAATGAAACAATGGCAAACCAATACAAAGTATATTATAGGCCAAAAAAATATAATTAAGTGGGGCCGAAAAATAACGCACCATCATAAGCCGTATACAAGTTGTAAAAACTAAAATGTATAGGAACAACAAAATTAAAATTAAAGACCGGGTAGCCTTAATTCCCGTTAATACCGGAAACGTTTTATATCCTGCAGCCCTATCACCATCCATATCTTGTGTATCCTTTAATATTTCCCTAATAAAATGAATACCAAAGGCATTAATTGAAAATATGATAACCAATTCTTGGTTCAAATTAGTATCAAAAGCCAGTAATATAAAAACGGAAAATGCCCCAAGGGCCGCTATAATAAGGTTTCCGATAATGGGCAGTCGCTTGAGGGATACACTATAAAAAAATAGAAGAGATATGACCAGTGTAATTAATACACCCAACTTGTAACTCATTAAAAAACCTGATAAAATGGCAAAACCAGCCGAAATTATAGCAATAATTAATCCTTTATTTCTCGTTGGTAAATCGGCCAGGTAATTGGCGGAAGGCCTATTAACAGCATCAGCCTTTATATCCATTATATCATTGAATAAATAACCAAAAATGGCGCAAAGTTGTGTGGTGAGATATATAGAAAGATGTGATTTGTCAAACACATCCTGCAATAAATTTCCAAATCCTAAAAAATAAGACGTTAATAATTGAGAGATAAATAATATTAAAAGATTTAAAGGACGTAATGCTTTAAAAATATTCATCCTTATTTTTTAAAATAAAATTTCATTTTATAATCCACCTCCACTTTACCTTTCGATATATTTTGAAGTTTGCCTTTTATAAGTTGCTTTTTTAAGGGAGATAGGTGATCAACAAACATAACCCCTTCAATATGGTCGTATTCATGCTGAATAACCCTAGCCACCATTTCGTTAAAAGTTTCTTCATGCCATTTAAAATTTTCGTCCTGGTATTTTAAGGCTATCTCGGCATGGCGCCTTATGTTCTCGCGAATGCGGGGTATACTTAAGCAGCCTTCTTCAAAATCCCAGGGGTTTCCTTTTTCTTCAACTAGCTCTGCATTAATAAATATTTTTTTTACCCCTTTTATCTTTTTATCAGAAAAGGCATTGGTATCAATCACAAATAAACGGATGTCTCTTCCCACTTGAGGTGCTGCCAGCCCTACCCCATTACTTTCGTACATAGTTTCAAACATATCAGCTATGAGTTGCTCCAATCCGGCGTAATCGGGCTCAATTGATTGGCATTTTTTTCTTAAGACTGGGTCGCCATAGGCCCGAATTGGTAATATCATTGGATAGAGAGTAAGTAACCTTGCAAAATTAAAGTAGCGCTAATAGAATCCAAGCGTTTTTTATCTTGCCGGTCCTTTTTTTTGTATCCACCTTCTATCATTGAGCTTATGGCCATTTTAGTTGTAAATCGTTCATCGTATCTCACCACCGGAATGGTTGGAATTTGTTGGGTAAGTTTTTTGATAAATGGAATAATATGAGTTTCACTTTCCGAAGCCTGACCATTCATTTGTGTAGGAAGTCCTACTACAATTAATTCAACCTGTTCTTTTAAAAAATAATCTTTTAGGTAATTTATAAGCTTATCGGGGTGAATAGTATCTAAAGAGGTAGCTATTATTTTTAAGGGGTCAGTTACTGCAATTCCTACTCTTTTTGTGCCATAATCAAGGGCTAATATTCTGCCCATTTATAATGAAAATATAATAGGAATCATCATATAAACTGGTACCAACTTACCATCCTGCTTTCCAGGTATCCATTTGGGCATGGTACCAAAAAGTTTCAAGGCACCTTCCTCTAATCCATAACCCAATTTTTTTCCAACCGTTTTAATTTGAATTAAAGAACCGTCTTTTTCTACTACAAACTCTACATTTACTTTACCCTGCACATTATGTTTCATGGCTTCAAAAGGATAAATAAGGTGCTCAGAAATGTAACGGTTCATGGCCAATTTTCCACCTGGGAAATGGGGCATTTGTCCTACAATTACAAAAGGTTTTTCCGATTGCCTTACTGTAGAATTGGATAAACTAAAGGATGATAATAAAAAACCTATAAAAATACAGGTGAAAATTTTCTCAGCTACTTTCATACTATAACAGGGAACGAAATTAATAAAAAAAAATTACTTGACAACCTTATTGGCGCAATAGGAACTGGCAAAAGCATCAGGTTTGGCTTTAAACGTATAGCCCATACCAAGTATATATCCCATGGCTTCTTTGAGGGCAACATTCGACTTAAATTGTGGATCGGTGTTGATATCTGCATGAACTTCCAGTTCAATACTAAACTCATCTAAAATAGGACAAATAGTATACGCTACTTGAATAGAATCTGAAACTTCCTGTATCATTCTTTCCTTAAGCGACATTTTACGTTCGGTTTGGTATGCATTATGAAAAATAAAGCCGCCTTTGCCTTCACGTATAAAAACGATGGCCGTAGCAAACTCTATAATATTACCCTTTACCTGCGAATCGGTTCCAATACATACTTTTAATCTGCTGTTCTGCTCCTCTATCATTTTTAGTCGTATTTCGTCTAAAATAGGTAGCTGAAGTAATTCTCCTGATAATTTTCGCCAAGCCATGATACAAATATCAAACAAACAAAATTACTGTTTGCCACATCATTTACACATTTTTGCTTAAATGCCTTTAAAAATAGATTTTTGCACCCCTATTCAGAATTTCAATCAATTTGACACAAGCAGAAATAATAAACGCCCTTGAAAAATTAGGAAATAAAATGTCATCCATAAACTCAGGTGACCCTCTGCTTGAAAAAACAAATATTCACAACAATTGGTTTACACCAAAATGGCAGTTGTACGCATTAAATTATTGGGCTGTTCAATTAAAATCTGAAAATTTAACATCATGGATTTCACGTTATAAATTTACAAATCGACCTAAAAAAATTGGTTTAATAATGGCAGGAAATATTCCGTTGGTAGGTATCCATGACCTAATATGCATTTTGGTTTCCGGACATACGGCCTTGGTTAAAACCTCGTCGGAGGATACAGTGTTAACCCCGTGGATTATAGAACAACTCATACAAATTGATGAAAGGTTTAAGACTAAAATTGAAATTATTGAAAAAATGAATACCTGTGATGCTCTGATAGCAACAGGAAGTAATAACACCGCTCGGTATTTTGAATATTATTTTAACAAAATTCCTAAAATTATTAGAAAAAACAGAAACAGCTTAGCCATACTTACCGGCCATGAAACGGATGAAGAGTTGAAATTATTAGCCAATGACATTTTTACTTATTTTGGCCTTGGTTGCCGCAACGTTTCAAAACTCCTGGTGCCAGAAAATTATGATTTCAACCGTTTTTTCGAAGCCTTGGAGTCATTTAATGAGTTGTTGAATCACAATAAATATTACAATAACTACACCTATCATAAAGCTATATTTTTAATGAACATAGCCCCCCACCTCGATAATGGTTTTTTAATAGTAAAGGAAGATGAAAAATTGTCTTCCCCATTGGGCTGCCTATTTTATTCTATTTACAAGGAACGTAATGATATTATTGAATACATTGATATGCACAAAGAAGCCATTCAAATTGTAATTGGAGACCCAAAGTTTATTCATGAATGCAACCCTTTTGGACAATCTCAAAATCCTGCATTGAATGATTATGCCGATGATTTGGATACACTTCATTTTTTAAATCAATTATAAAAAAATATTTTTTAACCAATAGTTTAAACGTTTATTTACAGCACAAAAGAAAAATTCTATGAATGCACTAATATCAACCAACTTAGCACTAAAAAAACAAAAAGATTTTGGCAGGGGAAAGGTGAGGGATGTTTATAATATTAACGACGAACTTCTGGTACTGGTGGCCAGCGACCGTATTTCGGCTTTCGATCAGGTATTGCCCAAACCCATACCTTACAAAGGCCAGGTGCTTAATCAGGTGGCGTCTTTTTTTCTTGACAAAACTAAAGATTTAGTACCCAACTGGAAAATTGCCCAACCCGACCCTCACGTTACTATTGGCCTTAAATGCACGCCCATTCCGGTTGAATTTGTGATAAGAGGTTACCTGGCGGGGCATTCGTGGAGATTATACAAATCGGGCGAACGGAAAATATGTGGTGAAGCCATGCCCGAAGGGTTAAACGAGAACGACCGCTTACCTTCACCCATCCTTACACCCACCACCAAGGCCAAAAGTGGCCACGATATTGATATTTCGAAAGAAGAACTGATAGAACAAAAAATATTAAAGAAAAAAGATTTGGAAAAATTGGAACATTATGCTCAAACCCTTTATAAAGCAGGAACCGAACATGCCGCTTCCCAAAATTTAATATTGGTGGATACAAAATATGAGTTTGGAACGCATAATGGTGAAATAATGTTGATTGACGAAATACATACACCTGATTCATCACGCTATTTTTATAAAGACACTTATGAAACCATTCAAAGTAATAACCTACAACAACGCCAACTCTCCAAAGAATTTGTAAGGATTTGGTTAATCGAAAATGGGTTTCAAGGGTTGGAAGGCCAGTTGATACCCAACATGCCAGATGAATTTATTGATACTGTAACCAACCGTTATATTGAGTTGTACGAACAAATAACAGGAACACAATTCATCAAAAGGTCATATAATGAAATATCAGAAACCATAGAAACTTCTGTGAATAGTTTTATTACAAACTATTATGAGAAAAAATAATATTTGCACACTATCAGAAAAAATTAAAATTATATATGAAAATTAAACAAACACTACTTTTACTATTTGTATTATTTGCAGGTTCTTTAATGGCTCAAACAGTTACTTGGTTTGCAGGCCGACCAAATGAAAATCCGAACGACAGTTTCAATAATTCATCCTGTAATGCAGGACTCGAATTTTTTAATAATCCCGAAGGTATAAGTTGGGATAATGCAGGTAGATTGTGGATAACAGAAAAAAACAAAATCCGCCTGTTACTTAACGGCCAATACCATAATAGAGGTGGAAACCTTGGCACTGCTACATCAACCTTTGGATACCAGAACAAAAGAGGAATCCTATCTGCATTTTATAATCCTTCGGGGATTGTTTCAGATCCTAACGGTGTGTTATACATTGCCGACGAAGGAAATCATGCCATTAGGAAAATAGAGGCTTTTGTAAACTTAAGTAATGGACAGCTTGCCTCAACTTTTGCTGGTGCCGATGCAACAGGAGGTACTTCAGAAACCGGCATACCTGGAGCAGTAGATGCTTCAGGTTATACGGCAAGGTTTTATAGTCCTAAAGGGATAGTAAGAGACGCCGCGGGTAATTTTTATGTTGCAGATTTTGATAACTTTACAATCCGTAAAATTTCTTCAACTGGCACTGTAATCACATTAGCAGGAAAAGCCGGTGTATCTGGAAGTAAAGATAGTGATGATGGAAAAGGAACTTCCGCCACTTTTGCCGGCCCATATGGAATAGCCATACTGGATGGCCAAAATCTGGTAATAACTGATAGAGATAATGGAACCATTCGGAAAGTGCATATGACCAGCGGTAATGTAACTACAATTGCCGGAAATGCTGCCGATAATTTGGTGCAAGTTGACGGGCATTTAACCAACAAGGCAAGATTTTATCTTCCAAAAGGAATAGCCGTGGTAAATGGTAAAATTTATGTTTGTGACCGTTCAGCCATCAGAAAAATTGATTTAAATGCTCAAACTGTAACACTATTTGCAGGAAGCTATTCAGCTTCGGGAAATAATGACGGAGAAGGAAGTTCAGCAACATTTGGTGACTTATCAGGAATGGCTTACGATGGCAAAATAAGTTTATATGTTACCGACCATTACTATAACGTAATTAAAACCGTAAAAATAAATTCCCTTGTCCCAACTGTAAAGTTTTCGGCTAGTAAAACAAGCAACGTAATTATTGATGAAATAATTAAGCTAAAAAATGAATCTACTACAGAAGTAATTCCAGCTTTTTCCTCCATAAAGTGGACCGTAACCCCAGCCACTTATTCGATTACATCAGGAGGATTGACTGACATGACAAAGGACCTGGGTATTAAATTTACAGCTACAGGATTTTACAATGTTACCCTTGACGCTTCAAATTCCTATGGTTCGGGTACTAAAACAGAAACTAAATATATAAGTGTTTCTACTGTAGGTATTGAGCAAATTTCTGAAAATGTTACTATTGGTGTTTATCCAAATCCATCCAACGGGGTGTTCACACTTCAAAGTTTGTATGGCAATTTTCCTATCCAATCTTATCAGGTAATTGATATTGCAGGAAAACTTATTGTATCAAAAACATGCAGCAATTCATTATCCGAAACCTTTGATGTGAGTCATGTCCAAAGCGGTTTTTATTTTATCAGGGTTAACACTTCTGTAGGCTCTAATACCTTAAAATTACAAAAAATTTAAAAGATTAATAGTTCAATTTTTAAAAAAGAGATTGCTTACCAGCAATCTCTTTTTTTTGTAACGGTACTGCGCATTGTAAAGTCTATTAGACACCACTATTTCGTATTATTTAAAATTATTCCGATAAATAATCATATTTGCATACAGAAATTAAAAATAATAAAACATGAAATTAAAAACTACTATTCTATCATTTGCTCTAGTGTTTTGTGGCAACCTTATGTCACAAACTGTCTCACATTTCGCCGGAAAGGTGAATGAAACGAATGCAAACACAAAATACAATAACAGCACTTGTGCCTTTGCAGATGTCTATTTTTATAAGCCTGAAGGAATAACCTGGGACAACAAAGATAATATGTGGATTACAGAGAAAAATAAAATACGATTGCTTTATAATAATCAATTTTATAATAGAGGTGGCGCCATTGGTGATGGCGATCAATCTTCAGGCTATGCCAACGGAACCACTGGTGCATCGTGTCTTTTTTCAGAGCCTTCGTCCATAGTAAGTGATGCCAGCGGAAATCTTTTTGTAGTAGATTTGGGAAATCATGCCATTCGTAAAATAGTTGCTTTTACCAGCACTGGCCAGTCTCAGGAAATAACAACCTTTGCTGGTGCTGATGCCCCGAATCCTTTACCAGGGTCAACTACCGATGTATCGGGAAAAGCAGCCAGGTTTTATTATCCCCAAGCCATAGCAAGAGATGCCAATGGTAATTTTTATTTAACCGATTTATACAATTCTACCATTCGTAAGATTACATCCGCAGGATTTGTATCTACCCTGGCCGGCACACCCGGAACAGCAGGAAGTAAAGATGGTAAAACTGGGGTGGCTACTTTCGAAAGCCCTTTTGGTATTGCTTTTTTAGATGCCGATAATTTAGTAATCAGCGATCAAAGTGCAGGTACCATTCGTAAAATAACATTGAGTACTTTTATGGTATCCACCATATGTGGTAAAGCCGGTTTTAACGAAACTGTAGATGGAACTCTGGCCAATGCGAGTTTTAAATCACCCAAAGGAATAGCAGTGGTTGACGGAAGAATTTTTGTATGCGATGGCAGTGTAATCAGAGTTATTGACATTGCTAAAAATAAAGTCTCCACCTATGCTGGTAGTTCTACCGAAGGCAATAAAGACGGCATAGGAACTGCAGCCCAATTTGGAAACCTGGTAGGCATGGCTTACAATGCCAAAACTAAATTATTATACGTAACCGACCATACCTACAATATTATTAAAACAGTAACTATCGTTACCATTGGCATTTCTAAGGTATCTAACAATTTTTCCTTTAATGTGGCACCAAACCCATCAGGAGGTTTATTTACTATTGAAAATTCGGACAAGAATTTACCTATCCAATCATTAGAATTAGCAGATATTACAGGCAAGGTACTTTTTATTAAAACATGCCATAATTCATTATCCGAAACCTTTGATTTAAGCAATTTTCAAAACGGTTTTTACTTTGTAAAGGTTAATACATCCAAAGGTTCAAGTATCTTAAAATTGCAAAAAAATTAAAAAAGACATTTTATAATTTAAAAAAAGACTGCCCAAAAAAGCAGTCTTTTTTTTAGCGACCCGTACAATTTTAATTTGAGTTATTCCGTTAATTGAAAAAAAAGAAAACAATAATATGAAACTTAAATATTGGGCCATAGGATTTTTCTTTCTTTGCTTTGCCGGTTGCTTATTAGCCAGCCAATACGGATATTTTAAATTAAGTAATATTACAGCGTACCAGCCCCCTGCCTATACAAAGAAACACATTGATAGTATTGTTAAATTTGCTAAAA
>JBJXDS010000037.1:0-5514 GCA_046154525.1 Bacteroidia bacterium | reverse complement strand
GTTTCATAATAAAGCCAATAACCCTTTGTGTCAGCTGCAGAATTTTTTTTCCAACCAGCACTTAGCTTTTGAGTGGAATAATCAAAACTAACAGAATCTAATTCTAGCTGAAAAGGTCTGTTTTGATCAATAGATTGAGAGGCGGAAGAAAAGCTATCAATGTTATTGCAGGCAAAATAGGTTACAATTTTAAATTTCCAATCAGAACTCAAATCAGAAAGAAAAACCTCTTTACTTGATTGGTTAATTGAAAAAATAATGGTATCCAATTTCCAGGGGCCACTGTTTTCAGAAGAGTATATTTGATATTTTTTGAAAGAGCTACAATTATCATTAGGCGTATTCCAAAATAATGTCGCTGTTTTTCTATCTATATCTGCGCATATTCGTATAATTTCTGCACCTTTATCTACCCCATTTGAAAAATGTGAAATAGTTAAAAATAATATGACTATCAAACGGGTAAACATAATAAGTTGTAGAGGATATTTAAAAGATAAACGTTGTATCAACCTAAAAAATTCTCTAAAATAATGACAAAAAAACAAAAACAAATGAAATATTGGACTATAGAAGAATAAATAAGACAGTAAAATGTAACCTTTTTATCAATTATCATAAATCTCCAGGACAATTATAGGTGGTTTTAGGCTAAAACAGATTAATTTTGCACATAGTTAATGATAGTTGATGGAAGAGAACCTCAATGATAGTGAAAAGAGGATTAGAAAACGAATCGTTGTGAAACGTGATCCTTCTGAAAGCAAGCCAGATATTTCGCGCGATTTTATACCTAAACCTAAATATCCGGACTTTCCGTCTAGAGATTTTGGCAACGGTACATATAAGCCTTATGAAAATAAAGGGAATGATTTCAAAAAACCATTTAATCCGAATTACTCAAAAGGAAATGAAAGGCGTCCTTACGATCCTAATAAGTCAAGAGGGGATGGGCAAAAGAGGTTTAACCCTAATTTTAAAAAGGATTTTAACAAAACCTTTGTAGAAAACCCCCTGCTTAGTCATCAGTTTTTTAAAAAACACGAAAACAAGGAAATCCCAATACCTGTAAGTTCTGGAAAACCAAAGGCCGATTCAGAATTAATTAGGCTTAATAAATTTATATCCAATGCGGGTGTTTGCAGCCGAAGGGAGGCCGACGAATTGATAACCAAAGGTGCTATAAAAGTTAATGACCAAGTTGTAACAGAATTAGGGCATAAAATAAATGCCAGGGATATTGTTGAATTTAAAGGCAAAAGAATTACAGAAGCTAATCATGTTTACATTCTTTTAAATAAGCCCAAAGACACTATTACTACAACCAGTGACCCAGAAAAAAGGGTTACTGTAATGGATTTGGTTCAAAAAGCAACGGATCAGAGAATATTTCCTATTGGTAGGCTTGACAGAAATACAACAGGAATAATTTTACTTACAAACGATGGAGATTTTGCCCAAAAACTTTCACATCCTTCAAGCGAAGTAAAAAAGGTTTATTATGCTATTTTGGACAAACCTCTTGAAAGAGAAGATTTTGAAAAATTAGCACAAGGGGTAGTCCTTGATGATGGCCCAATGAATGTAGATGAAATTGCTTATGTAGACCCTAATGACCACAGCATGATAGGGGTGGAAATACACAGCGGAAAAAACAGGATTGTTCATCGCATGTTTGAACATTTAGGATATCGACTCAAAAAATTAGATCGTGTGGTATATGCTGGATTAGATAAAGGTGGATTAAGACGCGGAAAGTGGAGGTTTTTGAAATTTAATGAAATTCAAATGGTTCTTAATACTATTAAGTATGATAAAAGCATTTAAAACAACTAAATATCTCTCTCTACTATTTATTGCCATTTTTTGGGGTTGCAAAGAAATACCACCATTTATTGATTTTACAGAAAAAGTTATTGGATTAAAAGATACCACATATGTTTCAGGAATTGTTCCTGCTCCCGAAAATAAAGTAATTTATATTGAAGATTTGACAGGAGTAAGATGCCCAAACTGTCCAACGGCGGTAAATATAATTAAGGATGTGATTGCTGCAAATCCAGCAAGAGCAATTTCATTGGGGGTATATCCTAATGCTTTGGCTCAGTTTACTACCCCATGGCCTGGTTTTGAAGTTTTAGCCTCTGATATTGCTAATGAAATTTTTACACAAATATATGGTAGCCCAGGAGCTTTGCCGACAGGGGGCGTTAATAGGAAAGTATTTAATGGGGAAGGTTCGTCAACCATTCAATATACCAAATGGTCGGGATATGCCGATGTAATTAAAACAGAAGAATCTCCAATTAAACTTAAAGGAGAAATCATCAAAAATGACTCCGTTGCAAAAAAAATTAAAATAAAGGTAAATCTAATTTTTGCAAAAAAATACGACGAAGAGGTAAATCTTACAGTTTATCTTATTGAAAATAAAATAATTTCTAAACAATCCATGCCCTCTGGGCCGCCGAAAGACGATTTTGAGCATAACCATGTATTGAGAAAAGCAGTCACAAGTTTTAATGGACAACCTTTAAAAATTAATGCTTCTACTATCGGAAAATATGAAGCAGGACGGGTGTTTGAAAAAGAATTTGAAGTGGAAGTTGATTCCAAGTGGAAATACAAAAACTTGGCCTTTGTTATTTTGGCCAACAGATACGATGCCAATAGTAAAGAAGTACTTCAAGCTGCAGAACTCGATTTGCACTAAATGCAAATAGAAACCTACTACAAGGGATATAAACTATACTTACAATTAGAAAAAAACCTCTCAAAAAATACAGTAGAAGCCTACCTGAGAGATATTTCTAAAGTGGAAAATTATTGCCTCGAAAAAGGAGTAGCAATCAATATTTTAAAACCTTCCTCTGAATTTCTTAACGATTTAGTAAAATGGATAGTGAAAACAGGAAGTTCGGCCACCTCCCAGGCACGGATTTTATCTGGAATACGATCGTTTTACAATTACCTTTTACTTGAAAAACAAATTGATAAGAACCCAATGGAGCTTATTGATTTTCCAAGATTATCCAGAAAACTCCCCAATGTGTTGACCCATGAAGAAATAGAACTTATGCTCGCACAGATTGATCTTAGCAAAGAAGGAGGATTTAGGAACAAAGTAATTTTAGAATTGCTTTTTGCTTGCGGGTTAAGGGTTTCGGAATTGGTAAACATAGAAAAGGGCGATATTTATTTTAAGGAAGAGTGTATTTTGGTTACAGGAAAAGGAAATAAACAAAGACTTGTGCCAATTAGCGATAATGCGTTAAATTTAATACAGTTATATATACAAACTGAACGATTATTAATCGAACCGAAACCAAAAGATAGGGAAATACTGTTTTTAAATAGGAGGGGAGGTAGACTCACACGGGTTTTTATTTTTACTGTGGTAAAGGAATTGGCAGCGAAAGCGGGAATTAGAAAAAAAGTTAGTCCACATACTTTCAGACATTCATTTGCTACCGGTTTGGTAACCAACGGTGCTGATTTAAGGGCGGTTCAAAATATGCTAGGGCACGAAAGTATAACTACAACCGAAATATATGCACACCTGGATAGAAAACATTTGAAAAACACAATTGATTCCTTCCACCCAAGAGCCTCAAAGAAAAATAAATTATAAAAATGATATTATACAACGTAACAATTAATGTAGATGATGAAATTATAGACGAGTGGTTAGTATGGATGAAAAAAACCCACTTGCCTGAAGTAATGGCCACAGGAAAATTTATTTCTTATGAAATGTATAAAATACAAAACCATAATCCTATGGATTTAAGTAATAATTATAGTGTTCAATACTATGCCAATTCGTTATTGGAATATGAAGATTATTTGGAAAATTATGCACCGGCCCTGAAGCAAAAAACAATTGAAAAATATGGTGAGCAAGTCAATGCTTTTAGAACACTTTTAGAAAAGATTGCCTAAAAAAGTTTAGGCACCCTCCGCTACTATCATTTTTGATTTTGCCGTTCTATGCCTTATGGCCTTAGCTTTCGAATAAATATCAGAATTCCACCATTCTTTTGCTATTTCTACCGTTGGAAATTCTAAAACCACAATTCGTTCAGGTTTCCAATCCCCTTCAAGAGTTTCTGTTTTTCCTCCCCGCACCACAAATTTTCCATCAAAGGCAGCCAAAGCGGCTGTTGAAAGTTTTTTATATTCTTCATATTCCTGAGAATCCGTAACGGTTATTTCTACTATTACATATGCTGCCATGTTTAATTATTATAAAAGTATGAGGTTCAACAAAATTATAAAACAATAAATAAGAATCACTGTGAGCCTTCAATTTTTATTTTTAAGATTTTCTTTTTTCAATTATTAATACCATCACTATTCCGAGGGTATAGGCAAGAATATCAACCCATTCAAATGAATTACCCAATATAACATTACCCAATCTGGAGTTTTCAAAACCAAGTTGTTTTACAAAATTAAGATATTGAAGTGTTTCGATACCATAGGAAAATAATAAAACACCAAGGCCAACTTTTAGACCAGAAATATTTAAAAAACTTCTAACAAAACAATACATGAGAATGACCACAAGAAAATCACCAAAATAAGGCCTTACAAATTTGTCGTGAACAAATAAAGCAATTAAAACTTCGGTTATTAATAGTAAAATGGCTGGTATAAAATAGTATTGGTTAAATCTGATCACCTTATTGCTTTTATTTAAACCTTAAACTTCATCGCAAATTTTGGTGCAAGAACCTTCCAATCATCGGGTGTTTTCAAAAACATATACGGATTATAATTATATACGGAGCATTTTTATAAATAAATACCAGGCCATTAATTTCAAATTAAATTCGTGGTTAGGTTTAGCCAAATCTCCGAATTATTTTTTTAAAAACAAAGGGATGCTTAATTATTTATAATTCAAGGAAATAAAAAAAATTATATGTTGAAGAAGCTTTACCAACGCTGGGAAAAAGGTGTTTTTTACCGTTTCGAAATGATTACAGGAGTAGTATTTATGCTGCTGCTTATACCCACACTCCGGGCCATTTCAGCCGAAAATGATATTAATATATTTTATGGCGCAGCCAGGCGATTAAGAGATTTGCAAAATATGTATCTTGGTCCTTATCTCTATGGTATGTGGTATTATTATAGCCCACTATTTGCTTCCGTTTTGGTTCCATTTACATTTTTTTCAATAATGGTAATCAAACTGGTTTGGCATTTTATTGGTTTCTTTCTGATATTTCGTATTTATTATTTAATCAATTGGTTTATCTCTATACCCAAAAACCGAAATGGAATATTTTTTATTTTATTAATTTGTATTACTTCTTTTCACTCCGTATTTCTTAATCTGCTTTATGGGCAAATGACAATATTGGTTTTGTGGTGCTGCATGGAAGGCATTTATAGAGCGCATAAAAATCAATATTTAAGAAGTGCGTTTTCCTTTGGGATAGCGACAAACATTAAAGTACTGCCGGTATTTTTCTTCTATCATTTTTTATTAAAGAAAAACATCAA
>JBJXDS010000036.1:0-26133 GCA_046154525.1 Bacteroidia bacterium | reverse complement strand
ACTATTATAAACAAGCATTCCTGCAACAATTTCACTGGTTAAGGGTGCATAGGAACTTACACTTGTTAACGTAACACGCGGCGGTAAGAACCCTTTGGTGGTGCTTTCCAATTCAAGTAGTGAGTTAGCGTTTATTGTTCCGGGGTTACTACCAACCTTTACCTGAGCCAATAAACTCGTACTTGCTGCAATAGCAAATAAACAAAATAGATAATTTTTTCTGATCATAATTTTAGTAGAATAGTTTTATTACTTTTGAGAGGTTTGTTTTATTATACTTACATCTCAAAGCATTACAAATATGCGATAACTAAAAGAACCACCCTACAATTAGGATGTTTAGTTATTCCATGCTGTATGTTTTTTACTACAAACAATAAAATTAAATTTTACCTTCAATTGCTTTTCAGGTATAGTATTGTTTAAAACTTGTGTTTAAATTTTGAAGCTTGTGGCATTAACTTTGAATAACCAAACAAAAAAACATAATGCCAAAATTTAAAATATTACTCTATATTATCCTACTGCTGCTTATGTTTTCAGAAAAATCTTCAGCACAATCAAAACCCAAAACCAAATCGCAAATTCAGGCCTTTAGCGATAGTGTTTGTTTGGCGGCCGGTGTTCCGCCAGGCTTAATACGCGATATTGGAAATAACGAAACCGGCTGGCGGTTTATCCGTGATTTTAGTGGAGGAACAGCGCATGGTGATCTTCAAATTGTGGACAATACCTTTAATCACTGGTATAAAAAATTAAAATTAAAAGGGGGAAGGACGAGGGAAAACTATTTAATAGTAGGTATTTACTATATCAAGTTGCTTCACAAAACTTACGGAAGCTGGCAAAAAGCAAGATATGCCTATGCACGTGGTCATTGGAAAGAACCTTCGAAATGGACAGCCCTCGAAAAAAAATTTATGGGTAAAATAGACTGGGATCAATATGATAAGCCTAAAGAGGAATTGAAGGATTCATTGGCGGAGTAGAAGAGAAAAGGAAGCCTTCGAGTGAAGCGAAGTCTTCATTAACCCGTCTAATTAATTTACTTTTGCCACCATGCTTACCGAACTAAGGGTTAAAAACTATGCTTTAATAAAAGATCTTGTTTTTAAACCCGGACAATCGTTTAATGTTATAACCGGTGAAACCGGGGCCGGGAAATCCATCTTATTGGGTGCTTTGGGTTTAATATTGGGCGAACGTACCGATTCGGCAGCCGTTAAACAAAATGAAGAAAAATGTGTAGTTGAAGGGTTTTTTAATATTGGTGGGTATGGGCTTCATAACTGGTTTGTGGAAAATGAATTTGATTATACCAACGACCTACTGCTGCGACGCGAAATATTAATTACAGGTAAATCCCGTGCCTTTATTAACGATACCCCCGCTCAATTGACCCAATTAAAGGAATTAGGCAAATATTTAATTGATATCCATTCGCAGCACGACAACCTTGATTTGTTCCAAAAATCGTTTCAGTTTAAAGTGTTGGATAGTTTTGCAGGCACCTCAGAAGAACAAAAACTTTTTGTTGAAAATTTTGAAAATTTAAAACTACTGAACCGTAAAATTAAAGAATTACAAGATGCTGAAAAAAGCAGTACCGATGAGCGAGACTATAAACAGTTTTTATACGAAGAACTTTTAGCAGCCAACCTTATAGAAGGAGAATCCGGAGCTTTGGAACAAGAGCTTTTGGCTCTTAGTAGTGCTGATGAAAACATGCAACTTCTGGCAGCAGTGCACAATCAATTGGCCGAATCTGAAACCTCTATTATTGATCAATTATCCCTTATTAAAAATAAGTTGACCCAAATAGCAAAAAATGACAATAGGTTTGAGGACGTTTCCATAAGGTTTAACGACCTTAATTATTTACTTAAAGACCTTGGTATCGAAATAGACCAATTGGCCAATGCTATTGTATCTGACCCTGAAAGATTAGATTGGGTGAACCAGCGTATTTCCTTATTGCACAATCTTTCTAAAAAACACCACGATGATAATTTAATATTAAAACTCGAAACCCTAAAAACTGAGCTTTCTAAATTTGCCAACCTGGATAGCGAAATACAAATGGCTAAGCAGCAAAAAGAGGAATTGGAAAAAGAATGCATTGCTATTGCCCAAAAGGTTTCGATCAAAAGGGTAAGTCAAAACATTTTGCTCCAAAACCAGATAAATGAATTGATAGTGCAACTGGGCATGCCGGGGGCAAAAATAAAGGTAGAAGTAACCCAAAATGAAAATAGTGACCTTGGGGCATATGGTATAGATGATACCAATTTTTTATTTTCACCTGCCAACGGCAAGCTTTTCAACCCCATTCAAAATATAGCATCGGGCGGTGAAATATCAAGGGTCATGCTTGTTTTAAAAACCATACTTGCCAAAAAAAACATTATGCCTACTATTATTTTTGACGAAATAGATTCGGGTGTATCGGGCGAGGTGGCTTTTAAAATGGGCGATATGTTGCAAAACATGGCATCAACTATGCAGTTGATTGTGATAACCCACCTGCCCCAAATAGCGGCCAAAGGCAATCGTCATTATTTTGTGTATAAAAATATAAATACCCAAAATACCAGTTCAGATATACGCGAATTATCGGGTACAGAACGTATTAATGAAATAGCTGAAATGATGGGAGGTAAGGCTTTTGGTGAAACTATTTTTGAAAGTGCCAAACACTTATTGTCCAATTAATTTTTTACCTCCCGGTAAAGTAAAAATTAACTCACCAGTTTTTAACAATTTTTAAATGAACTATTATTGCACACTTTTTGTATTACCTTTAACTTAAAATTAACCCCATATTTCAAATGAAAGTATTTTTTTCAAAGTTATTCTGCCTCTTCCTTATTGGCATCACACATGTTTCAGTGGCTCAGCATGGAACCTGCGGTACCGATAATTACATAGCCGAAATATTAAAAACCAATCCTCAATTATTAAAATCAATAACTGATAATAATGAGGAACTCTCCAAATTAAATGGCTCGGATTCCAAATTATTTAAAAAAGGTGTTACACGAACCATCCCGGTGGTGTTTCATATAATACATGCTTATGGACCTGAAAATATTTCGAAAGAACAAATTGAGGATCAAATGAGAATTATGAATGAAGCTTTTCAACGAATGAATGCTGATACAACCTCTACCCGCAGCATTTTTAAAGGGGTGGCTGCCGATATGGATATTGAGTTTAAACTAGCCCGCAAAGACCCTAACGGGAATTGCACTGAGGGTATTACACGCACCTTTTCTTATCTAACTGATGGTGGAGATGATGATGTTAAAAACCTAATACGATGGGACTATACCAAATACCTTAATATTTGGGTTATAAAAAATATAGTACGTGATGCCGAGGCTGGTGGAAGAGTACTTGGCTATGCTACACTGCCTGCTTTTACAAATTCAACATCGGATGGAATAGTAATGCTTGCCGATTATGTTGGAAATAAAGGAACATCTGCAAATAATGGAAATAAAGGAAGGGTTTTAGTACACGAAGCAGGTCATTGGTTGGGGTTGTACCATCCATTTCAAGGGGGATGTGGCGGAGGTTGCAGTAATTCTGGCGACTATGTTTGCGATACACCTCCGGTAGACGAACCAAGCTTTGGTTGCCCTACCACCAATAACACGTGCATCAATGATTTCCCTGATCAGGTAGATATGGTAGAAAATTTTATGGATTACGCCAATGGAAGTTGTCAAAATATGTTTACCAAAGGGCAAAAAGCGGTAGTAGATAATGCCTTATCCAAAAGCCCAAGGAATAAAAATATTACGACGGCCAATCATACGGCAACCGGTATATTTACCAGCACTTCCTGTGCAGCAGTAGCCGATTTTAATACGAGCACTAATATTGTAACCATATGTCAGGGGGGCACAGTAAATTTTAAAGACTACAGCTATAACGGAACCATTTCTACTTACGAATGGTCGTTTGACGGAGGAACACCCTCGACTTCCGCTTTATCAGCTCCAGCTATTGTTTATGCCAATGCCGGCCATTATAAAGTAACCCTAAAAGTTACCAATGCCCAAGGATCAAACACGAAAGTGGTTGATAAAATGATAAATGTAGTACCATCGGTTTCCAACAGTAAAACACCCATGAGTGAAGGGTTTGAAGATGGTCAGATTTTGATAGGTAACTGGAATGCCTGGGAAACCGGCGATTATGGATGGAAAAGGATAACCACTACTAAATATGCAGGTACGGCAGCCATGGTGGCTACCATTGATGCAGGAACCGCCATGAATTCGGTTTATAACCTTGTTTCATCCCCTTATGATCTTTCAGTAATAAAAGACCGTTTGCCAAAACTAAAGTTTTTAGTGGCTTACCGTCCAGCAATAACCGGAAATACTGAAATACTAACAATTTCGGTAACTACCGATTGTGGCCAAACCTGGAAACCATTAAAGGCATATTCAAATGCCACTGGATTGGGAGTAGATAATGTTGTAGAATCAGGTTGGAAACCTACGCAACCATCGCATTGGAAAGAGTTATCCCTGGATTTAAAAAATTATGAAACTTCAAAAAATTTGATGATAAAATTTGAAGCCAGAAGCCGGAGTGGAAACAGTATATATTTGGACAACGTTAGTATACAGGCAGATTTGGTTTCAATAGGCCAATTACTCAACCCAAATACACTTGCAATCCATGTTTACCCTAACCCTTCCAAAGGTTCAGTAAATATTGATATTGAAACCGAAGGTAGAAATTTTGAAGGAATTGAAATTTATAATTTAACTGGACAAGCCATAGAAAATGGTGAATCGGATTTTGAAAAAAACGGTAGCAAAATAAATTATACAGTTAGTAATTTAGCCCCAGGCATTTATCTTGCACAAATAAAAATAGAAGGCCAGTTAATCACCAAAAAATTTGTAATAATCCCTTAAAAAAATAGATGTCTAAAAATTTAGTAATTGTAGAGTCACCTGCCAAAGCCAAAACTATTGAAAAATTTCTGGGAAAAGATTTCCAGGTAAAGTCCTGTTTTGGACACATACGCGACCTTGACAAAGGGGACGATGCCATTGACATTAAAAATAAATTTACTCCAAAATATATTATTCCTGACGACAAAGCAGCAGTGGTAAGCGAGTTAAAAAAACTTTCAAAAGGGGCTGACATGGTTTGGCTGGCATCGGATGAGGACCGTGAAGGGGAAGCTATTTCATGGCATTTATCAGAAGTATTGGGTTTGAATAGTGAAACTTCGAAACGGATTGTTTTTCATGAAATTACAAAACCTGCCATATTAAAAGCTATTGAAAATCCTAGGGGTATTGACAAAAATTTAGTAGATGCCCAGCAGGCCCGCCGACTTTTAGATCGTTTGGTAGGGTTTGAACTTTCACCCGTTTTATGGAAAAAAGTAAAACCTTCGTTATCTGCCGGACGAGTGCAAAGTGTGGCTGTGAGATTGGTAGTAGAACGTGAAAGAGAAATCATAGGGTTTAAGAGTAAATCTGCCTTTAGGATAGTGGCCGAATTTGAGTTTAATGGCAAAAAATTTAATGCCGAATTACCGAAGCGTTTTGATACAAAAGATGAAGCTTTCAAATTTTTAGGAAGTTGTATCGGGTCTGATTTTATTGTAAACTCTGTAAATATTAAGCCTGGAACCAGAAAACCAGCGGCTCCTTTTACCACTTCTACCCTACAGCAGGAAGCTAGCCGAAAATTAGGGTATTCGGTTTCACAAACCATGACCCTAGCCCAGAGATTATACGAAGCAGGGCATATCACTTACATGCGTACAGATTCGGTAAATCTGTCTGATTTGGCTCTGGCTGCAGCCAAAGATGAAATTACCTCTGCTTATGGCAAAGAGTTTAGCCATCCCCGAAAATTTACCACTAAGAGTGCCGGAGCTCAGGAAGCTCACGAGGCTATTCGCCCAACCTATTTCGAAAATCATACCGCAGGTGATGATGACCAGCAAAAAAGGTTGTACGACCTGATTTGGAAAAGGGCCATTGCATCGCAAATGAGTGAAGCCAAAATAGAAAGGACAGAAGTAAGAATTGATATTACAAAAAATAATGAAACCTTACTTGCATCAGGTGAAGTAATAACTTTTGAGGGGTTTTTAAAAGTGTATTTGGAAGGTAAAGATGAAAGCAAAGAAGATGATGATGAGCAAGGCGGATTATTACCTGCCCTAAAAAATGGTGACAAGTTAAAAAATTTATTAATAAGTGCCACCCAACGCTATACCCGTCCTGCGCCAAGATATACCGAAGCAAGTTTGGTAAAGGATTTGGAGGAATTGGGCATTGGTCGCCCATCTACTTATGCCCCAACTATTAGCACTATTCAAAAAAGAGGCTACGTTGAAAAAGAATCACGCGACGGGGTGAAACGAAGTTTTGAAACCTTGCTATTAGAGTATGGGAAAATAACCGATGAAACTAAAAGTGAAAATGTAGGAGCCGAAAAAAATAAATTATTCCCCACCGACATAGGAGGAGTTGTAACCGATTTTTTGATGAAAAATTTTGATCATATTATGGATTATAATTTTACAGCCTCGGTTGAAAAAGAATTTGATGAAATAGCTTCAGGCTCACAAAGCTGGACCAAGATGCTTGAAAGTTTTTATCATCCATTTCACGAAACGGTTGACAAAACTTTAAAAATATCAGAAAAAGTTACGGGTGAAAGGGAAGTGGGAATTGACCCCAAATCCAATATGCCGGTGTTTGCCAAAATTGGCCGCTATGGCCCAATGATACAAAAGGGAGATGGTACTGATGATATTAAGCCGGTTTTTGCTAAACTAAAAAAAGGGCAAAGCATAGATACTATAAGTTTAGACGAAGCTTTGGATTTATTTGCATTACCCCGTACTTTAGATGAATTTGAAGGAAAACCAATGAAAGTAGGTATTGGGCGATTTGGACCTTATGTTCAACACAATAATAAGTTTTATTCATTGGGCAAAGAAGATGATCCATATGAAATCGAGGCTGCCAGGTCAATTGAAATAATATTGGAAAAACGACAAGCAGAAGCTGAGAAATACATTATGGAATTACCCAATGATATTGTTGTTTTAAATGGAAGATTTGGACCTTATTTTACACAAAATAAAGAAAATTATAAAATCCCGAAAGGTACCGAGCCAAAATCATTGACCCTGGAAATGTGCGAAAAAATAATTTCTGAAACCAAAAGCAATCCAAAAGCAAAATCTTCGTTTAGAGGAAAGAAGAAGTAAGAATACAAAATTTCAAAATCGCAATTTCAAAATTGTAAATCGTAAATCTAAAATCGTAAATTGATAAGCGAATCCGAAATAAAAGCATTGATTTCCTTGCTCGACGACACCGACGATGAGGTAGTGAGCCAGGTAGAAAAACGACTTTTTCAATTAGGACCTGATGTTATCCCTTCACTTGAACAACCTTGGGATATGGGTGATGTAAATGAATTAAGGCAAAGAAGGCTTGATGAAATTATAAAGCGAATACAATCTCAATCATTAACCAGCGAGCTTAGAAATTGGAAGCAATACAAGGTAAACAATCTTTTAGAAGGAGTTTTATTAATAAACAGAGTAAAATATTCGGATGTTGACCACCAATTTATTGATAATTTAATAGATAAAATAAAATTGGATGTTTGGTTGGAAATGCATTATGATCTTACATCGTTCGAAAAAATTAAAATACTGAACTATGTTTTTTTTGATGTCCATAAATTTGTGGGTGACAACGAGGATTATCACAATCCCGACAATTCTTATTTATCGCGCGTATTTGAACGAAAAAAAGGGAACCCAATATCCCTCGCCATAATTTATTCATTAGTGGCTCAGCGGCTCCGATTGCCTGTATTTGGCATTAATCTTCCCCAACATTTTATAGTTGGGTATCTCGAAAATTATAATGACACAGAACCCTTAAGGCTAAATGATAGCAAAATAATGATTCCGGAACCTAATGCCAGGGTTCAGTTTTATATCAACCCTTTTAATAAAGGATCCATATTTCCTCGCGAAAATCTTTACGTTTTTTTAAAACAAGTGAACATTGAACCTCGTGAAGAATATTTTTTGCCTTGTACCAATATTGAAATTTTAAAGCGGATGGTTCGCAATTTAATATCAGCCTACGAAAAGCTTAAAAATCCTGCCATGATTCATCAATATGAAGCCATGATGGCTGTGTTGGATGAAGCCTAAAATAATCTTTTTGTATTTTCATTTATTTTTCGGTTCAACTAGCCTAAACCTAGAAAACGATTACATTCCGATTCGAGGAGACACGAATCAGGGCCTATGACACCAATTTGGCAAAAGGATTATGAGAAATCAAAATCCTTTATTTTGTTGATTATTTTAATACTTGGTTTATTTATTCACCCTTCAAAATTTCTTAATATTGTGCCTGTAATATGCTACCTAAAATATTTATAGTAGAAGACAATGAAATGTACGCTGCGGCCATTGAACATGCGTTAAAAGATCTGGATTATGAAGTAAGAATATTTTACACAGGTCAGGATCTACTGGATCACCTCAATGAAAAACCCCATATCGTTACTCTTGACTTTATGTTGCCTGATTTTTCAGGCATGGAACTTTTAAAAAAAATAACAAAAGACCATCCAGAAATTTCTACCATTATGCTGTCGGCTCAGGAGGATGTGAATAATGTTGTAAATACTTATAAGAATGGAGCTACCAACTATATTGTTAAAAATGATAACTCCATCGTTGAATTAAAAAATGATATTAAAAACCTTGTTTCATCCATTTTATTAAAACATGAAGTAGATATATTATATGACGAACTCTTAGACAGAAGTAAGTATGCAAAAATTGTAGGCAAAAGCACCGCCATTTTTAAAATTTTAAAATTGATACAACGGGTTGAAAAAACAGACTCCTTGGTTATGATAACAGGAGATAGTGGAACTGGTAAAGAATTGGTGGCGGAAGCCATCCATGCCAATTCAGGCCGCAACCGAAAACCCTTTATAGCCGTGAACCTGGCGGCAATACCTAGCCACCTTATAGAAGATGAATTATTTGGCCATGAAAAAGGTGCATTTACTGGAGCTGTAGGCAAGAGAATTGGTAAGTTTGAAGAAGCTGAAGGTGGTACTATTTTTTTGGATGAAATAGGTGAAATGGACTTGGCCGCCCAAACTAAACTATTAAGAGTATTGCAGGAAAAAAATATAACTCGCTTAGGTAGCAACAAGGTAATAAACCTGAATGTAAGAATTATAACCGCCACTAACCGAAATTTAAGTAAAAGGGTGAAGGAAGGTAAATTCAGAGAAGATTTATATTATAGGATACAGGGGTTTTTAATACATTTACCTAAATTAAAGGACCGAGGAAACGATATTATTGTATTAGCCAACCACTTTTTAAATTACTTTACACAAAAGCATAAAATGAAACCTAAAACCATGGATGAAGCAGCCAGGACGGCTTTATTAAGACATGAATGGCCCGGCAATGTGAGGGAACTTATTGCATTTATTGATCGGTGTGTATTAATGAGTGATTCGGAAATTATTGGCCAGGATGACTTGATTTTTTCGGATACAATCTAAATTGAGAGAGTTATTATAGAATTGAGTAAAGGGTTTGGATGGACTCACTAATTCCTGTTTTAAGTATACCTTGTTTGCTAAGTTCCAGAACCAGCAACTGCCCTAAAAAGACTATGCCCTGGCCAAATATGTGATTTCTTTTTTTTTTAATTTTTATAAATTTGATTACTTTTGATTATCTGTTGCACCTGTGAGATAGTGCTAAACGGAGTTAAACCTACTTATTTAACCATATGGAACTAAAAAATGAGCCAAATGTCAAACAAGACCACAGGCTATTAAAAATTGTTATTGTATCAGCCCTTATTACAGGAATTTTAGCCATTTCTTTTTTCATTATAAGCAATTTGGGCCCTTCCCAAAATACACTTGCTGCAACTGTAACCAGATATGCCGTGGCTAATGGTAATTGGAATTCAACATCTACATGGTCGGCTTCTTCGGGTGGGTCATCAGGTGCTTCTATTCCGGTGGCAGGAGACATTGTATATATTGGAGAAGGTAATACTGCCCTTACAGTTACCATACCTTCGGGGTATACAGCCAACTGTACTACACTTTACTTAGGTTCTAACAGTTACAACAAGGCCAACAGCCTTACATTAGCAAGTTCATCATCGGTTCTTAATGTAAGCGGAAACTTTGTTTTTAACCGACCATCAGGCTCAAACATAACTGCCGTAAATGTAGGTGATGGAACTGCTACAGTTGGAGGTAATTGCAATTTTATTGGCACGTCAACCACTACTGACAGGGACCTTAAGATTGATATTAACGCAGGTTCATTAAGCATTGAAGGTGACTTTAATATAGATGAAGGGGTAACAGGCAATAATTTAGTAGATATGGCAGGTGGAGCAGGAACTCTTTCAATAGGAGGAGACTTTGACCCGGTAAAAACTGATTTTATACAAGGAACCAGTACCGTGGTTTATGATGGAATTGTTGCTCAAACAATCCGGTTTTTTCCTTCCGATGCCTATTATAATTTAAAAATTACTAATACACACGCTTCAGGCGCTACTTTATCAGCTGCAATTACGACTTCAAAACTTAGCAGTAATTTAACCATTGGAAATGGAACATCAGCCTCCAAATTTTCAACAGCCAACTACAATATTGCCCTTAATACACTAAAGACGTTTAAAGTAGAAGAAAATGCAGAAATTGCATCTGGAACCTCTGTAATAACATTTGGAATTGGATGTTTCGCAATTATTAACGGAACGTTCAATACCACCAACACCAATGGTTTTTCGGGCCAAACAAATACTGCCATTAATAGTTCCAATATGCCAATAATGACCTTAGGAAACAATTCAAATATTAAGTATTCAGCAAGTGGAACACAAACCATAAATACAAGAACGGATTACCAGGACCTGAGCATTACAGGAGGCTCAAAAACTATAGCTTCAGGCTCCATTACTATTAACGATGATTTTAGTATAGCCACTGGAGCAACTTATTCAGCAAGTGCCAATGACCCCATTTTAACAATCAAGGGTGATTTTACAAACAATGGCACATTTACATCAGGAAGTGGGGAGGTAAGAATAAATGGAACCGTTCCTCAAACCATTGGGGGAAGTTCTAGTTTAAGTTTTGAAAATTTGGAAATTATTAATTCTTCAACCACCGAGCCACAGGTTACTTTAGGGCAAAACATTACTATCACAACTAATCTGGAATTGACCGATGGAATAGTAGCTATAGGTAATTATAATATTGTTATGGCATCAGGGTCAGCATTAAATGACGGGGATATTCTAAGCTTTGTTCTTACAACAGGTACAGGAGTTTTTAAATGGATGAGTTGTGCTAAAAACACTTCAAAACTTTTTCCTGTAGGGCATAGCCCAAGTACAAAGGGATATGCTCCCCTTCAAATTGATTTTAATGAGGCACACACAACGGATGATTATAGTGTAAGAATAGATAGCGTGCTGACAAACAATGGCACAAAAAATGGAACACCCGTTACATCGAAAATAGTGAACTGCACCTGGCAAATTTCGGAAGGAACATCGGGAGGATCGAATATAGACCTCAACTTTAACTGGGCTTCATGCCGCTTAAAAAGCATCAATACCAATTATGCCATGCAATTGCTTCATTATACTTCTAATACCTGGCAAAAACCAAGTAATAAAAAGAACAAAATATCCTATTTATTAAATAGTATGTGCGGTGCAAGGTTTGAAGGATACACAGGTACTTTTTCTCCATTTGGTGTAGGGGAAGGAGATGGATCGGTTGGTCTTATATTTGATGGGTCACCTTCTGTTTCTGGAACTCCGGGAGCCGTTGGAACAAAATATACATGGAACAATGTAGGTACTGTTGATTCAACTTCAACAAATATTAAAGCAGTGATTGAAATAATAAGTAAAACCGGAGGGGCTGTCCTTCAAAACATCGACCAGTCGTCAACAGGCTCGGTTAATGCCTGGCAACCAATTGTTAATGGTTCACAAAGCAACGGTAGCTGCTGGGGTATGGAATTCAGAATTAGATTTTATATATCCGGCACCAACACCCGCCTTACCTTAACAGGATGTAAAGCACAAGGAATAGACATTGATGGAGATAATCAATATATTAGAGAATATAACAGGTTCGACAAACCGGCATCCTATGCCGTTGAAACCAATACCGTTCTTACCATCACCAATAGTTCAAGTAACTATACATTTAAAGGGCCAACGACAAACGTAGAAGGAATTGATGTAACCCAGACAAATTATGCCGTATCGTGCACCTATCAGAATACCGATTCCATTAACCTGGTGTTGGGCGGATGCTGCTCGGGTGGTAGTTGTGCTACCATAGATGGCAATCGGCTTCATTCTATTAATTTCTTTGATGTAGTGCCCTATACTGCACCTCTTCCGGTAAAAATGGTTTATTTCAATGGTAAAGTTTCGGGCAGTACTTCGGCATTAACATGGGCCACATCATCGGAAATTAACAACTCGCATTTCGAAGTACAAAGAAGCACGGATAACAAAGAATGGACTAATATTGGACGGGTAGAAGGTAACGGTAACAGTAGTCAGTTGATAAAATACGAATTTATTGATGAGCAACCCCTGGTTAGCAATTACTACAGGCTTAAGCAAATGGATTTCGACGGTAGGTTTGAATACTCTTCTGTAAGGTTTGTTGATTTTAAAACCTCAGCCAAAGCAGGGATAGCATGTGTTGTATTTCCCAATCCTACCAACGGGCTCTTTAATTTGGAAATAAGCAAAAAAAACAAAATCAATAAAGTTCAGATTGATATTATGGATATTCAAGGCAGTTTGGTTAAACAAATGGATTTGGATGCTGACGGAACACAATATTTCCTTACCTCCATTGATATTTCATCATTTAGTAATGGAATTTATTTGGTAAGAGTAACCTCAGGAGAAAATGTTCAAACTATTAAATTAAGAAAGAAATAGAATTTTAAAGGCAGAAAAAGTTACATTATAATATTATAAAATAAATAGGAGGTTATGTTTAACCTCCTATTTATTTTATAGTTATCGTTGAATAGAATATTTACATAATCTATAAAAAGGGTACATGGCAATGCTTTTCTCACCTCTCAATCTTATAAACATTTATCATTTTATTTTTTCCTGCTACGGCCAATAAAAACCCGGCCCCTCCTACCACACAGCTATTATTACAATCGGGTTCGGCATCAAAGTCTTTTGTAATTTCCGTTCTTACGGTTTCGTTTTTTACAACACTATACTGCATTACCGGGGCATTGCCCATGCCTATGCAGCAACTGTAAACCGATTTTTTAAATAAACTCCACGCCACTCCGCCCGGACTGCGATCACCTGCCGGGCCTAAATTGACTGATTTATCTGGGTTTGATAAGTTCAAAATAAAAACCGTTGAACCAAAATTTGCTGTTCCAAAGGCCAAAAGCGAATCGTTGGGTGAAATGGACATTACCCCTCCACCCGATCGGCTTTTTTTCTCCCATATTTTTTCCCCGGTAGATTTGTAATATTCCAAACCACTAAGGCCAGAGATTATTATTTTTAAATTATCATCCGCATGGGTTATATCAAAATTCTCAATCCCTTTGAACGAAGTAGTAAATTTAGAATGAAGCGAACCATCGGCCAGATTCCAGCAATACAGGCTGCCGTCTTCACCAGATGAGGCATACACATGGGTAGCAGAACATTTAACATCATACACAGCTGTGGCACTATCAATTCCCTGATTTTTACCTACCCCTTTGCAATACCAAATTATCGCAGGGTTTTTAATATCAATAAGCACCAGCCCTCCTACAAAGCCTATGGCCAATTTTTTTCCATCACGGGTGTAATCCAATGCCCGTATATAGCCAAAGTAAGGTTTTATTTTATCGCGCTGGGCAAAGGTTTTGGTAAGCCCACTTACATCTATTTCTTTTATAAGTTTTCCGTTTTCAAAATTTACAAATACCACTTCACTCCGTTTGGAATACACCAGGGTTTCTCCATCGGGCGAAACGGCCATGGCATAAACGCTTTTTCCTGCATTGATGCTGTATTCCAAATTTTCATCAGTACCGGTAATTTGTTTTGGTTCGGGGGTTTGCGCTTTGCTGCTACTGCTAATTAATGCCGTAAGGCCAATGAGTAATATTTTTTGCATAATTTTTAAAATTTTATTTACATTTATCCAATTCGGGTTTTGCTTTAGTCATAAGCCTTCGCAGTTCCGTCATCCGCCCTGCCATAGCTGTAATTTTCGATTGTATTTCGGGTTCTGCTTTTCGGTTCAGATAATCCGCAGAATTGGTATGTTCCAAGCGCGATTCCTTAATATGTTCCAGGTCGGAGTTAAGTTTAGTTATCAATTCGGTTTGTTTTAAAATTTGCGCATCGGTGGCACTATTGTAGGTTCCGCTGTTTTTATACTGATTAAGGGTAGCATTGGCTTTTTTAATTTCCTCAATCGTTAGGTTCAGCCGTTTATTAAGTCCTTCTACTTGCTGGTTTAGGGTAGCTATTTTAGCTGCTTTGGTCGTTCTAAAATCCTTTAATTCCTTTTGATACCTTATGGAATCTGTTTTGGCATCTTCCATTTCTTTGGTTAAATGGGCCCAATTTGCTTTTCGTTTTTGGCACACATCGGGCATTACCCCAAAATCCATTATTCGCAAGTCGGAGGTGTGCCTTGCACATTTATCTTCTTCGTTATAAAGTTTTACATCATACTCCATAGCCGTTAGGGCTTTTTTCAGTAAGGTTTCCTCCAATTGCTTGATACCCATCAGGGTTAAAAATTTACGGTCTATAATTTCCACCCCATTGGATTTGTCAATTTGCTTATAGGTCATTATTGTATAATCGGGTACATATTTATTGTCTTTACAAACTACATGAGGTGTGCAGGTGGTATGCACCAATAAATAAGGAATTTCGCATTTATAATCGAGGCTCATGTTGGTTATTTTCATTTCCAAGCCTTGAACGCCGGTAATCATTTTATCCATCACATCCAAATAGGCATCGGCCACTTTGCCGGGAGTTATTTCCTCAAATTTGAGTTTGTTTAGCACCATTATTATATTTTTTACTTCTTCTGGCGTGTTGTCTTCTTCCATCGAAGCTATTTTTTCCATTCCTTTTCTTACCACTGCTATGTAATTGTGCCAGGCTTCAGGCACTTTGTTGCGTGCTATTACTGGAGTAATGGTTATTTTTACAGGGCGGCTTGGGTCAGGAAGGCGGTAGTAATCATGAAACGTAAGGTCTTTCAATTCCTGGAATTCGCCTTTGGTGCAGTTTTTGTAATTTCCGGTATCCAATATCTGAAAGGTGGCCATCATTTTCATCATGGCATCTTTCCAGTTTACAGGTGCCGAACCACTAAACACATAAAAATTGTTGTTGATATTAAATGCGATCTGAAAACGGATGGTAGTATCATTTTGAAAAGGCATTTTTATTTGTTCCATAGTAACACAAGCCTTTACTCCAAAGCCGATGCTGGCAGTTTTAAAAATTTTATTAATATCAATACCTGCCTCATCGGCCAATCCTTTGGCAGGCATTTCTGCTACACCTTTTTTAAAACTTTCAGCTTCTTCATCGCATTTATCGCCGGGGCCTTTATTTTCCTTTTTATGGTCGCCCAAATGTTCATTTAAGCCCATACTGATTCTGCCAATATCGGTGGTAAACAAAAAGAAATTGGTTTTATTTTGCCAATTTTTTTGAGTGGTATCCTGCATTTGTTCCCTGAACCGTTTGTTGTTCATAGCCAGTGGCATAGTTATTCTTAATTTAGCTTCCTTGCCTGCAAAATAGGCTATCTCACCCGGCTCATAAGGTATTTTGCCCTTGTTTATTACCGGTTTATTTTTCTCCTCATCTTTTTTCTTTTCCTCCTTGTCGTTATAATCAAGCCCTTCCAATCCTTCCAATGCAATCTTCATATCCAGATAAGCCACTTTTTGCTTGGCATAATCTTCCTTATCCAAATTATAATTGGCACGGTATAGTTGGGCGGCTTTCGCAAAATATTCCTTAGCCCGTAAAATATAAAAGTACCGTTGCTTTTTAGGGCCTGATGTTTTGTTATCATCCAATGTCGCAGCTTTTTGTTCGTACAATAAAGCGGCTGAGGCATAGCGTTCGGCTGCGGCCCAAAGTTGCTGCTTTAGTTCCAGTTCCTTAGCTGATTTTACATGCTCCTCGGGGCTGTATTCCTGTGCTATAGCACAAATACTAAAAAAGAAAAATGAACAAAATATCAGAATTTTTCCAAAGGCCGGTTTCATTTTTTTGAAAATAAGATTAATCAAAAATATAAATAATCTTTATTATTACAAGGGAAATATGAGATAACCCTCTTGAAAATTAGGAGTCGTTATTATTTAGAATTATTTATACTAGGTTCATATTGGAATTAATATTGATAAAAGAAAATATGGTGGGATGATATAAAATTTAAAAAAATAAAAAAGGTAACTGGGTTTCTAACTGCTCTTCTCTACTCATTTATTTCATAGAATGAAGGCCTATCTTGTTTCCTTCGGTATCAATAAAGTAGGCCATAAATCCGTTTTCGCCAATAGCCATTTTTTGTAAGACTATTTGACCACCAGCTGGTTCTACCCGTGCAAGGGGAACGTCTAAATCATCGCCACCGTTAAGATAAACCAATGAACCTATGGTGGAAGGTTCATAGCCTTCACCTTTAACAATACCACCGCCAATGCCACCGTTTTGTAAATCTGCTGGCAAAAATGCCATAGTCATTCCCATGGCTTCCATGGTTTCTAATTGGGCATCAAAAAGTGCCTCGTAAAATTTTTTTGCTCTTGCGAAATCCGTTACCGGGATTTCAAACCAGTTGATTGAATTTGTCATGTTTATTTGAATTTTAGTTGTTTATTAAATTGTATGAATTAGTACTTTTTCATTTTTTTCTTGGCCGCTTTAGCTTTGCTGTTAAATTCCACACATAGGTTTATCCAATACTCAAATTCCTCTTTTATTTTCATTCCTTCATCGCTTACATACGCATATCCTTTCATGGGTATGCCTGTAAAAACCATTTCGCGGCAACCCTCTTTTTCAAGTGCTGTTAAATAAACTTCGGGGTCAATACGGCACATCATTTCATCCTTAACTACCCCTACACACATTTTTCCGTTGAGCATAAAACATACCCCTACAAACATGAATTTTTCTTCCACATTTGCAATGTTGGCAATGGATTCTCGAATTCTATCTGCTAATTTTTCGCTATAAGCCATTTGTCAAGCGTAGTGAGTTTCTGTATACGTTTTAAGTCCTGTAAAGAATTTTTTTATTCCAATATCCGATTGTTTGCGAATCATCACGGCATCAAGCAATTTACCAAGCAAACCAAACTTAACGGTGTATTCCATTACCTGCTTTACTTTTGTTTGGTTGCCTATTTTCTCAAAGCTGTAACTATGCTTAAGTCCTTTGATTGGAAACGAACATTCAGTTAATTGATAAGTCAAGGCTTCGTTTGGTTTAAACACCGTAACTTTTTCATCAAACCAATTTTTCCCATCAAGCATCATCACTTTTCTTTTTGCTCCAATCCCTGTTTTTTCGGAAGAAACCAAAGTTGATTTCTTAACGGTCGGGTCATACTGCTCTAAAAGTTCAAGGTCGGTCAGCATTGCCCATATCTTGTCAATGCTTGCATTAACGGTGATTTCGTTATAAATAGTTGCCATGAATATTTTAGTTTTCTGCTATGTTTTTAATGTTGGTCAAAATTTGTTGCTGTATTTGTCCCATCTTCTTTTTCATCATCAAAGCATTCATTATTCTCACCATCAGGTTTGCAGGTAGGTAATATGATTCATTTCTGATTTTGGTTTGGTTGTCGCAAATCTTTTCCAAGTAAAAACAAAACTTTGGGTCAATCAACATTTTACCCATTCCCATGCTGTCGTTTTCGATTACCCAAACGGTTTTCTTTTCGTGAACCAATTCTGCTAATCGTTCTGTCATTTTTCCTTTCTTTCCACCATTCATCATTTCACATGTCCGTGTTTCGCCTTGCTTATCCATTCTGCCGGTGGCGGCAATCACTCCCGGATTTATTTTATCCAAAAGCGTAATGTCGGTAATAATTGCCCATACTTTACTTACTGGTGCATGGATTATGGCTTCGTTGTGTGCTTGTAATTTGCTCATTTTTTAAAGGTGTTTTAATTGATTGGGCAAACATAAAACAATTTACTTGCAAAATGCAAGTGATTTTGTAAATTTGTATCGTGAAGAAGAAAAATATCGAGTTCCGTTCTGTTTGTCCTATTAGCACAGCGTTGGATATTTTTGGTGATAAGTGGTCGCTGCTGGTGGTTCGTGATCTAATGTTTAATGAAAAGAAAACGTATGGAGAGTTTATAGAATCTGAAGAAAAAATTGCTACTAATATTTTGGCCGACAGGCTGATGTTGTTAGAATCCAGTGGAATCATCACCAAAGAAAAACATCCCGAAAGCAAAGCCAAGGTGCTTTACAAACTCACTGCCAAAGGAATTGATTTACTTCCTGCCTTGGTTGAAATTATATTATGGAGTGAAAAGCACCACGAAGTGCATCCGTTTGCAAGTGAGTTTGCATGGCAGATTAAGATGGATAAAGAGGGAGTGATAGAGGGAATAAAGAACTCGCTAAAAAAGAATTAATTTAAGGATTTTATAATTTTCTCTTTCAATATTTTCTTTTCGGTAGTCGATTGTGTCAGGTTTATTGCAGTTTCAAAATTTGTCTTTGCTTCTTCTAATTTATTTAACCGTAAATTGAGTTCGCCTAACAAACTGTGATAAAGGTAAAATGATTCCAACTTCTTTCTGTCGGAAATATTATTTAAACACTGCATGGCTACAATAGCCCCATGCACTTGCAAAACAGCTACTGCTTTGTTCATTTCAGTTATTGGTGAATTTGAAATTTTGCAAAGCATTTCATAGTAATTCAATATTCGTTTCCAGTTTGTTTGCTCAAAACTTTCGGCTGTGCAATGCTCAAAAGCAATAGCGGCTTCTAAATGATACGAGCTGATTGATTCTCCAAACGCAGCTTTGTTCATATATTCATTTCCTTCTTCTATCAAATTGAAATTCCATTGGGTACGGTCCTGATGTGGTAATAATATTATTTCGCCGGTTGCAGTTAGGCGGCTGTTGCTTCTTGACGAATGAAAACACATTAATGCCATCAGTGCATAGGTTTCAGGCAGTTGGGTTTGTATATTATCACAAAGCAATTTGCAAAGCAGCATGGCTTCATCAATCAAATCCTTTCTGATGAGTTCTTCGCTGTGGGTAGAATTGTATCCCTCATTGAACAATAGGTAGATGGAATTTAATACGGCATTTGTTCTGTTCTTTATTTCATTTGCCGATGGAATTTCTAATTTTACTTTTCTATTCCTAAAAAATTCTTTTGTGCGGTAAAGTCGTTTTGAAACGGTGTCTTCAGATGTAAGAAATGTTTTTGCAATTTCGGCTGTGCTAAAACCGCAAAGGGTTTTTAAGATGAGTGTAATTTGGTTTTCATCCGATATTTCGGGATGGCAACAGGCATACATCATGCGCAACATATCATCGTTTATCAATTCTTCTTTCCAAAAGCTCTCCATAGTTACCGCTAAGGTGTATTCCGATTTTAACAAGGCTCTTTCGCTATCGTTAAAATTGTATTGAACAGAATGTTTGTTTTTACGAATTATATCAATGGCTTTATTTTTTGCAACGCGGAAAAGCCATGCCGAAGGATTATCGGGAATACCTTTCAGTTTCCAAACATTAATGGCATCAATAAAAGTTTGTTGAATTACATCTTCGGCCGTTTCTAAATTTTCTGTCCCAAAGATTTTAGTTAAAACAGAAACCATCTTTCCCGATTCGTGCCGGAAAAGATGGTTTGTAAGTTTGTTTATATTATTTATCGAAGAATTCAATTACATCCCCAATTCATTAATTTCTCTCACTTCCACCTGGCCGTCCTCAAAATCTAAGATAGGACACCCTTTTGAAATTTCAACAGCTTCACTGTAGTTGGCAGCTTTGCACATCAGGTAACCTCCAACCATTTCTTTTCCTTCCATGAATGGCCCGTCAGTCACCACTTTTTTTGTACCATAAACCTGTTTTCCACCTTGGTCAAGCGGTTGTGCACTTACCAGTTGTCCTTTTTGCTGCAATCCACCCATCCACTCCATCCATTTTTGCATGTGGGCTTGCCATTGCTCAGGAGATTTTCTCAAATTTGCTCCGTCACCACCCCTAAATAAAAATAAGTACTCTTTCATTTAATTATAGTTTTTAAAAGTTAAAATCAGTTTAATCTACATTCCGGGAATTGGCATCGTTTCATGCACTTCAATAGAACATGCCGCACCAAATGCAAGATGAGGGTGTCCTTGAAGCAGCGAAACTGCTTCTTCCATGTCGTTTGCTTGTAGCACCGAATATCCGGTTACTTCTTTCGTACTGTCTCTTTTTGTCCCGCTTGGGTCAAGTGCCTGCCCACCCATTAGGGGTGCACCCATGTCAATCAATTTGTCGCCACATTTTTGGCCCCATTGTGTCCAACCTTCCATTCCTTTGGCTTGTTCTTCGGGTGATGCTGAAGCCATAGTTGCCATGGCATCGTTTGTTGCGTGATAGATTACAATAAATTTTTTCATTTTTTTTAAATTTTTAAGTTGTTTATTTTTTTAATTGTACCCTAATGACGAACAAGATTTTCAAATTTGGACAAGGTTATAAAATTTTATTTTATAGTTAAACAAAATAAACAAAAAATTTCCAGTTTGGATATATTAACTAGGTTAGCTAAATCTCATTTCAAAACGAAGCTGAAATGAATTTAATTTAAAAAATAGAAAAATCAAATACCCTCAGGTTTACTGAAGGTTGTGCGGATTATTTTTTACTTAAATGTAATTTTAACAAAAGATTATTTTGTAATTACAACTTTTTGGTTAACACTAAAATCATTACTGACAATATTTACCAAATAACTACCGGCGCAAAGTTGAGATGTATCAATATATGTCTCCTCTTCCTGTTTTGTTGAAACTATTTTTTGAATCAATTGTCCCCTTATATCAAAGAAATTGACTTGCCAATAATCAGAATTTGAATTTTCTAATTTAATATGGATTAAACGGTTACTAGGGTTAGGAAATATGGATACGGCTGGTTTCACATTTCCCAATTGACTTATTCCTATAATGCTACTGCAAAAATTACCCTTGCCAATTAAGTTGGTCATTTCATTGCAAAGATAGAGGTAGTTGGTTTTATCGTCGTTAGTAAGGGTATTAAGCAAGAGATTATTGCTCTCGTCTGCATCCATTGACAGGTTATAAAATTCTTCCATTCCATTATCAAAATGGAATAGCTTGTAATTCAAGTTTCTCATGGCTTTGCCATCGGCAGAATCCGGGATTACTTTAAAAATTTCGGTAAATGCCCAAGGTCTAATTTCATTACTTTTATTTTTGAGAATGGGTAAAATGCTTTTGCCATCCACTGGTTTTGAAGTAGGAATTTGAGATGACCAATTCGCAAAACGCATAAGCTCTATAATGGTTGGAAATAAATCATGGGTATTTACGAGGGCAGAACTTATTCGACCTTTATTGGCAACAGAAGGACCTGAAATAATAAAAGGGACACTTATGCCATACTGGTAAAGGGTTCCTTTGGCTCTGTTGGTAATTTTATTTTGAGAGGTTCTTATCCCGTTGCCATTGTCGCCAATAAAAATGATATCGGTGCTATCCATTTTTCCATAAAGGGTCAATGAATCCAATAATCTACCAATTTCATGATCGAGTGCTTCCAAAGATGCCTTAAAGTAGGCTTTGGGTTGGGCGTTAATATCAGCAGTGGTGCCGCTTAAGCTGGTATAAGAATGTAGACCAGCAGGTGGAAGATGTAAAGGTGTATGAGGGGCATTAAATGCCAGCCATAAAAAAAACGGATTGTCGTTCAGTTTCTTTACCCATTGTATGGCATCATTGGCAGTTTCAGTGGTGGCATAGTTGGCACTTGTGCCTGAAACGCCATTGGTTACTTTGGTCCAATTGGTATAGCTGTTTAATGCCCCTAAAAAATTACCTTCATAGTAATCATAGCCCATTTGATTTGGAATTTTAAGATTGGCAGCTGGGGTTTGCAAGTTTAAATGCCATTTGCCCACATTGGCAGTATTGATGAGGGGGTTATGGTATTTTAATAAACGTGGGATTGTTTTTTCAGAGGTATCAATGGTTCCAGAACCAGCTCCTCCAACGGCATCTCCAACCCCAGTTCTAAAACTATATCTGCCCGTTAAAATACCGGCGCGAGTAGGTGAACATACTGGGTTTGACATGGCATTTGTAAAACGAACGCCTTTATTCAACAGCCTTCTGATATTTGGCAAAGCGGCCGTATCTTGATGATCTTCATAAAATCCACAATAATCCGTTCCCAAATCATCCGCAATTATTAAAATAACATTGCGCTGGGAATGGCTATGAATGGCGCAAACTAAGACGATAAAAGCTATCAGGACTCTCATAATTCAAATCAAATCAATGGTTTAAAGTTATTTGGTGATTACTACCTTTTGCGTACTTGAAACCATTGGACCAGTAATTTTTACCAAGTAAGTTCCTTCATACAAGGTTTTAGTATCTAAATAGGTATTGGTGGCACCAGCATTAATGTTTGATTGTTGAACCATTTTTCCGGTAATATCAAACAGTTCTATCTTTAAATTTTCTCTGTTTAAACCCAAAATTTGAATAGCAATAAAATCGCTGGATGGATTGGGGAAAATATTAACCTTGAATTGATTTAAATCTTTGTCGGAAGGAATGGAAGCCGAAGGGGTATAAACAGTAGTGGTTTCAGAAACAGAAGTCACTTTTCGGTTAGCATATACACCATAAAATGTTGGACCAACGGCATAAGGATAAGCCGAATTCCATTTGGCATCCACCGTAGCAAAATAGCAATAAATACCTTTTGGATATTCAGGGGTAACACAAAATCTACCATTGTGACTATCTAAATAATCAGGGGTATTGGCTGATGTAAGTTTGTAAATATAGTCTTCTCTGAAATACCCATTAAAGAAGGTTTGTGTACCTACTACCTTGTTAATATCAGGACCATTGGCTCTGGTTGTTTTGGTGCTTAAATTATAACTTGATTTCATTCTGACAATTCCTCCCGTTCCATCTATATTTTTGTAAGCAAAAGCACCGTAAATTGGAAAACCATCATAGGCAAAACCAATAAGCGGCGAATGTTTTGTGCTATCTATTGTGTATAAGCCATCAGCATCATATAAATTACAAATGGTTGAAATAACACTTAAATCCAAATTGAAAGCAGAAGGATTTTGATGATGATGGTAATTCCCCATGGCTGGATGTCCCTTAGAACAGTCAAATCCAGCTTTTTCTGCAGGTATTGCATCTCTGTTCCATGCTTGGGTGGCTCCCATACCACCTGGACAAGGAGAATTACCTGGACCACCACACAGTGCTCCTGTGGTATTGTTCCATGCTACCCCATCGCGGTAATCAAATAAAGCTACACCATTAATAAAAATACCTATGTTTCCGGGAACTGTTGCTGTTGGTGTCCCAGTGTTCTGTTCAGGTTTTAAAGGAATTTGAAAAATAGCGCTTTGGTTACTCGCCACCGATGGATTGCCATCTAAAAATGGCCCTGTAGGATAGGCAGGAATTCCCTTGGTATGAATATAAACATTAGTGGATGAATACTCAACCTTTTGACAGTTTACCAATATGCCGTTAGACATGGCCGTTGAATTGCCAGATACGTAATAAGTTCCTGTGGTGCTGTTGTTCTGCAAAAAGGAAGTAATGGCAGGATTTAATTGTGCCTTGCTATAAAGACTGGCAAATAGAACGGTTAGTAAGATAATTTTTTTGACCATGGTGTTTTTTATTTTTTTGCTAATGAACGGTTAGACGATTATAATTTTTCAATCCTTCGCTTTACCAGAAAAAATTTCTTTGGGATAGCTATAATCTGGGTTAAATAAAAAGGATTTATCAGTGAGGGTGAGCAGAAAAGCAATGATTTCCACCTTCTCATTAGATGAAAGTTGTATCGGATTTTTTAATTCTTGCCCAAGGTTTTCACTGGCAATTATCCCTTTGGTATAATGATTTAAAACAGAAGAAAGATTTTTAAAACGGCCATCGTGCATGTAGGGATATGAAAACTCAATATTTCTTAAGGTTGGGACTTTAAACTTTAATGAATCAGACCCATTTTTGGTAACACCATATCTTCCATAATCCCGCAATTGGGTATCCACTGGCAAGCCATTATTTCTAAATTCGTCATTGGTAAAAAGGGGTTCACTGTGGCAAGTAGCGCAAACCTGTTTGAATAATGCATAACCTCTTCCTTCCTTTTCGGTAAATTGAGTTTGCTTTTTCATTACACTATCATACTTTGAATTGGCTGAAATCAGGGTAAGCATAAATTGGGAAAGTGCTTTTAATGTTCTTTCACCGGTTATGCTTGAATCACCATAAGCTTTATAGAATAAGTTTTTGTAAAGGGGGTTTGACACCAATTTAGCAACTACATGATCAAAACGTTCATCCATCTCCAAAGGGTTGCTAATGGGAGCCAATGGAAGCATATCGAGGTGATTGACCGCGCCATCTCTCATAAATAAGGTTTGCCAAGCCAAATTCATCAAGGCTGGAGAATTGCGGGTGCCTATTCTATCTTCAATACCGTGACTTAAAGCATGATCGCCATGAGTAAATGCTAAGTATTGCGAATGACAACTGGCACAAGAAATCATCGAATCACGCGAAAGAATGGGATCATAAAACAAAGCCCTACCCAATTGGATTTTGTTTTCGGTTAAAGTATTTTTAGAAAAATCGTAAATGGGTTTGGGAAAATAAGCGGGTTGATGAAACCCAAAATTATTTGCTGAATTAAAAGCAAATAACACACTGGAAATGCCAAAGAGTAAGAGTAGTTTCTTTCTCAATTCGCTTTAATTTTAAAACAAGTAGTCACTAGTTTTGAAAGCCTAACCGCTTCTTCACCAGGCGACATGATATTTTTTTGGTGACTTATGTCTATCAGATTTAAAAACTGATTTGCATCCAGATCCAAAATTATTTTCTTCTTATTTTTCACAGAAAATGAAACCGTTTGCAAGGTATTAAACGGCGACTGATATCCACCTAAATGATAAAAAAACTCATTTTTACGGTTTTTGCAAAGTAAACTCTTGCCTTCTATCTTAAAATTGAGATAACCACTTTGCCAAGCCCAATACATGCCTTTGGTTGGGTCGAGGTCGCCTCCCTTGGCACCCGAAACATTGGTTACACTGTCAATTCCCAAAGAAAATCTCAATTCATCGTAAGCCACATTTTTAACAGTTTGAATGGCTATAAGCACAGTAGTCTTATCAGAGGCGTCAATTAAATGGAAGCTGTTGTTTTCTTCCAATACCACCTTGCCCTTTTTAAGAAAGGTAATTTTGGACACATAAAATTTGAGCACTTCTATTTGAAGTTGATTGGTATCTAAAAATTGTATTGATGTATCACATAAGCTCAGATTTTTGTTTTGATGAGAAAACGAGAACTGAATGGTTTGAACCGTTTGCGCTTTGGCGAATATGGCCATAGCGAAAGCCATACAGAACCATACTATTTTTAATAAAGTTCTCAATTTTGACGGTTTTGGGTTCGTGGAAAGAGTTCAGTAATTTCAGAAGTCAAGGATTCATAATACTTCAACTGCTCAGGCTTGCACAACGATTTTATATCCTGAAAATGCTTGTAATGGATAGTTTCAACCTTCACTTGCAATCTTCCAATTTCATGGATTAGAGAATCTTTGATTTCGGAGGCATTGTCAATAGTTAAGGACGCATATAAGTCATGTTTTAACTCCAGCATTTGCTGATCAGAATTCCTTATTTCTGATCTATGCCAATT
>JBJXDS010000035.1:0-6954 GCA_046154525.1 Bacteroidia bacterium | reverse complement strand
AGTACACACCAGTATTAAGTTTGGATACATCAAGTACAATCATATTAGAATCAGGATTCATAATTACCACACTCTGACCAAGATTATTCATAACATTTACCACTTGAATCTGTTTATCAGAGGTTATCACCACATTATAAGATGAAGGATTAGGGTAAATATTGACCTTAGCTGCGTTTATGCCTTTAACTGAAACGGTTGATTTTCTGTACAAAACATTATCAATGAACACTGTTCCTGTGCCAGTTGGATTTCCAACAAATATCATTTGAGCTATATGAGATTTTGTGGTTAATCCGGTAAAACTGGATAATGGTATATTGTAAGTATTCCAGCTTTTTAGTGTAGGTGTTGTTAATGTTAATTCATGTTCTTTGTCGTCTCCACCTCCAAATGCTCCATCTGCACCAAAATCTACTAATTTTACTTTAAAAGCGGTAAGATTCGGAGTCCAAACATTTAGGTGAAAATGCGTCATGGTGGATGCATTTATGGTGTTTGCTCCAACTGTTTCGACTCCGACAAAATCAAGTGAAGAATATTTTTTGGTATCATTTCCAGCAATTTTAAGATCTTCTAATGTAGCAGCTGACCAGCTTGTACGCCAAGTATCCACCGTTTTATTTGTATAGGCATTGCTAAACAAAGATATTACATCTGCATCAGCAAAAGTTGGTGTTGGAGCAGCAATTTGAGGAATATTTGGGTCAACAAAAGGTACTTTATGGAAATAAACATTGTCTATATATACAGTTCCAGAACCTGTTGGGGCTCCAACTAATATCAATTGGGCAATATGACTTCTAGTAGTTAATCCCTTAAAATCACTTAAAGCAATTTCCATTGAATTCCAATTATTTTGCTCCGGGGTAAATGTCAATTCATGCTCTTTGTCATCTCCTCCTCCATAAGCGGCATCCATTCCAAAATCAACTAATTTAACTTTAAAGGTAGTAAGGTCAGCAGTCCAGGCATCTATATGGAAATAAAGCATGGATGATGCATCAATTAGGTTAGCTCCTGTAGTTTCAATGCCTACGTAATCAAGTGAAGAGTATTTTTTGGTATCATTACCTGCAATTTGAAGATCAGTTAGATTGGCAGACGACCAGCTGGTTCTCCATGTATCTACAGTTTTGTTGTTATAAGCATTACTGAATAAAGAAATTACATCGGTCGATGGTTTTGAAGGAGTTGGAGCAGCGGTAGTTGGAGCTGTTGCCTTTCCTGCGCTAAATATTATATTATCAAAATAGCAAACATTAGAGTCTGTTCTTGTTTGAAAATCAGGGAAAATAACGATTTGATCAATATCGGTTGAGGAGGCTTCACCAATCTTACTGGCAAAGTTGAATGTTAGCTCTTCCCACTCGTTTACTTTTGTGTTAGCTACCTTAATTTCACCAGTGGAAGCACCAGATGCCGTCGCAAATTTTATGCCTACATCGCTCTTAACCGATTTGTATACCATTATTTTAACCGTAGAATTGGTTGTACTTAAGGTAAATTTGCCAATATCGGCACCGTGTTTAGATTCCACCCCTGCCCATGGCTGACCAGTTTTTAATGGAGTTAATACGGCCACAGTGTTGGACGTGTTGATTCCACTTTTGAATGGATTAGCAATTATTTTTAGGGGCACATTTCCAGCATTCTCAAAACTAGTCCATGTCCACGATGCACCATTACCACCAGTTTCAAAATTAATTGGGGCGTTTTGCGCAAAAGCACTCATTGCCCCCATCATAAAAAAAGAGAGAGCCATTTTTTTAAACACACCTAGGCGTGCCATAATTGTTGTGTAATTTTTTTTCATTTTTAATTGTGTTTAATTGGTTTATAAACCTTTAACGAAAATAGAGTATTGCTATATTAGCCACCAAAAAAAACACTACATCTCTACTACATCAAACTTAAAATATTATTAATTCAATAATAAAATGGTGTGAATTTTTGAGAATTATTTAACTCGATACAAAAAATAAACTATAAAATTAAATAAAATTAATTTTTAATGAATCGATAGCTAAAATTTTTATTACCTATTGAATAAGACAAAATGTATATTCCTGGCCTTAAGTCGGCTAAGTCATTTATATAAACCTGACCATTATTTACTTCGCAGGTTTTTGAAAAAATCAATTTACAATCCACCGAATAAATTTGAACAAGCAAACTTCTCGCGGTATTATTTTCAATATTAATTGTAAGATGGCTGCTAACAGGATTGGGATATAGTGCTTGATTTTTGAAATTCTGAGATGAAATAAAATTGGAGTTGTTCTCCTGATAAACTCTTATATAATCCATTTCTAAGGCACTTTGTGTAAAAGACATGCTAATATTGGATTGAATGGCAATATTTATAAGTAGGTATTGTTCTTCATCAAAAGGCCAGGTTTTCAAATCTTTTTGTGAAGGGGCATAGGTGTAATGGATATTTGAATCAACACTAAATATTAATTTATTTGGTGTCCATTCTAATATATAGACATGAAAGTCGCTGGATGCCGTAGATATTGTTTGTCCGCCTAAATTTACAGTATTACCAAAACTAGAAGGGGTATGAATGGCACTTTGAACAAAATTTTGATTATTACCCCAATGCTCCATTATATCTATTTCGCCACAAGCTGGCCATGCTGTTTTGCCAAAACCTAAATTATCCCAATAGGCTCCATTTTCATCTATGTTTTTACCCAGCATCCAAACTGCAGGCCAGGTTCCAACACCCGAAGGAAGTTTTGCCCTGAATTCTACCCTCCCATACTTAAATGCAAACTTAGAGTTAAGTCTTGCAGAGGTATATTGTTTTGTATAACTTTGATCGGTAAAGGATTCCTTTTTTGCTATAATTTTTAAAATACCGTTCTCAACCACGGAGTTTTCAGTTCTATTCGTATAATGTTGAATTTCTCCATTAAACCAACCACCGTTTTGTGGCAATTGGGTTTGATGAAACCATTTATTAGAATTAATGATACCATCTCTATCAAACTCATCTGCCCAAACCAATTTTGTATATATTGTACTCGCAGCCAAGGTTCGGTTATGTTCAAAATCATCTAGATAAGCCAGAATACTATCCTTATTGTTTTCTCCATTTAACTGAATAACCACGCGGTTAAAATCTTTCCTCTTTATGGGAGGCAAAGAGCCCCCATTTAAATTTTTAAATTTATCCTTGGCAAAATCGAATGTTATTGTTTGCCATTGATCTAAAATTAAGGTTTTTATAATTTCCGATTGGGTAGACCATGGTTCTAAAATTTTTCCATCTTGTAATTTTAAAGAAACTTGATTGGTCTGACTACCCGAGATAGTGTTCGAAGGGATATAAATTTTAAGTGTAAATTTACTCTCTTCTGATAAATCAAGATTTTTAGTTAAATCAAATCGCACATTGGCATATAAACCACCAATATCATTGTATTCTAAAACTTTATCTGAGTTGTTTATACCAGCCTTAATTGGGTTCTGCAAATCAGTTTTAATTATACAATTATCACCTTTCCAGTTGCCAATGTTTCCGTTTCCCTCAAAATCATCCTTTATTGTTTGTGTATTTGCCCAAAACGGTAAAGCTAATAAGTGAGCATATATAATATATTTGAGATACATAAGTAATAACGTTTGAATTTTTTTATACTCACCTGCAAAGATAACAATTTGAACCCAAAAGAATTTCATGGTATCAACCAACTAAATTTGTTTACTTTTAGTTTTTAACTTAACCCACTCCGAACAATTTAAGCTGTATTTTTGCAATTTACAATGGAACGTCGTGTTAGAGTAAGATTTGCGCCAAGCCCAACGGGGCCTTTGCATATTGGCGGTGTAAGAACTGCCCTTTACAATTATTTGTTTGCCAAAAAAAACGGCGGTGATTTTCTTTTGCGTATTGAAGATACCGACCAAAACCGTTTTGTGCCGGGAGCCGAAGATTACATCGTTGAAACCTTTAAGTGGTTGGGAATTACCTACGATGAAGGAGTTGGTATTGGTGGCCCTTATGCCCCATACCGCCAAAGTGAACGTCAGCCAATTTATAAGCAATATGCCGATCAGTTAATAGCCAATGATTTTGCCTATTATGCCTTTGATACCACCGAAGAACTGGATGAAATGCGAACCAAACTGGAAGCCAGCAAAATGCCTTCGAAGTATGATGCCGCCAGCCGCATGACCATGAAAAATAGTCTGACACTAAGCGAAGACGAAGTGAAGGAACGCCTTGCCAATAGTGAACCCTATGTTATCCGATTAAAACTTCCGCGAAAAGAGGAAGTGCGTTTTCATGACATTATACGGGGATGGGTAGTGGTTCAAACCGCCCAAATGGATGATAAGGTTTTGTATAAAAGCGATGGAATGCCAACCTACCATTTGGCCAATGTGGTGGATGATTATTTAATGAAAATTACCCATGTTATCCGTGGCGAAGAATGGTTGCCATCAGCTCCTTTGCACGTGATGCTTTACCGCTATTTGGGTTGGGAAGATGTGATGCCGCAATTTGCACATTTACCTTTATTATTAAAACCTGAAGGCAACGGAAAACTAAGCAAACGCGATGGTGATAAATTAGGATTTCCGGTATTTCCCTTGGAATGGAAAGACCCCGCCACAGGCGAGGTATCAAGCGGCTACCGCGAATCGGGCTATTTGCCGGCTGCGGTAATTAATATGCTATCATTTTTGGGATGGCACCCAAGCGACAACCGCGAAATGTTTAGCGTAGAAGATTTGTTTAACGAATTTACCCTTGAGCGTGTGAGTAAAAACGGAGCCAAGTTTGATTTGAACAAAGCCTTGTGGTTTAATCATCAATATTTGCAATTGCAAAGCAATGCAGAAATAGCCAACTATCTATTCCCGTTGGCTTTAGCCAACGGACATAAAGCCGATTTGACCTACATAGAAAAAGTGGTAGGATTGATGAAAGAGAAGGTGAATTTTGCCAAAGAAATATTAGAAAAAGGAACTTATTTATTTGAAGCCCCAACCAAATACGATGAAGGTGTTACTTCAAAAAAATGGAAACAAGGTGTACCAGAATTTTTAACTTCTTATTTAGAAACTATAAATAAATTAACTTCGTCTGAATCCACTGAATTAGAAAATTCTTTTAAAAATTTGGCCACCGAATTAGGTCAAAACCCCGGACAATTGATGCAGCCATTGCGTGTAGCAGTAAGTGGTGAAGCCGGTGGTCCACCAATTTTTGAGATGTTAGAATTATTTGGGAAAGAGGAGGTAAATAGAAGAATTGTAAAAGCTGTGGCTGAAATAACTGTTGTTGCATGATTTTTTAAAACCATAAAGTTTTTTAAGGTTTTTGGAAAAGATGCAAAGGTTTAATATTTACTTTTGGTTCTTTGCGTTTTTGCTTTGTGTTACTTTGTGGTTAATAATTAATCGTAATTTTGACCAAATGAAACAAGTCTTCTTTATCATCATCCTTTCCCTCACTTTTGACTCCTGCACCATCCGTTTTGATAGAGTTCCTAAAAAGACATTAACCGAATTTCCAAAGGAAATGTGTGGTAAATATTTTTTTAAAAATTCTCAGGACAAGGATAGTACCTACTTAGAAATTACTACAAATTCAATTCTGTTTTCAGAAAATAAAAGCCTTCGAGGAGGCACTTTATCCGACAGTATAAAACTGGCCAAAGGCAAAAAATATTATTACCTATGCCTTGGCGACAGTTTAAAAAATAAATTTGTTTGGGATGTATATCCCATGACCATTTCCGGTAAAAAACTTTATTTGTATGCTTTGGATGCTGATTATTATAAAAAATCAATCAAGAAATATTTTACCCCTATAGGTGGTTTTGATGAACTTTACATGATGAACGAAGAAAAATTAGACCGTTTTTGCCATAAAAAATTAAAAGGTAAAAACGCTTTGAAATTGACTAGGGTGGAATAGAGATACCAATTTCACGAATATCCACGAATGATTAATTTTAAAAAATTAGTGTTCATTCGTGAAATTCGAGTTACCCATCACCAGTTTTTGTGTTCCAATTAAATCCCTTAATTTGCCCATCATTAAAAAAATTATGAGCAAATTTTTCAAACGGCTGCTACCAGCCTCAATAGGTATCCTTTCCTTATATTTTATTCTTTGGTATTTTTCATCGGTATTGGGCTGGATAAATGGCGGCAGCTATCTAGATTTAATTAGGTGGTTAGGTGAATTGTGCCTGATAGTGTATGCCATCAAACGTAACAATCTTACCATATGGATTTTTACCAGCATGTTTATTGGGGCTGAGATTGGTCTTTACCTGCCCGAAATGGCCGGAAATGGCAAAATATTAAGTAAGATATTTTTAAGGTGTATCAAAACCATTATTGCTCCTTTATTATTTGCCACTTTGGTAGTTGGTATTGCAGGGCATTCCGATCTTCGACAAGTTGGCCGCATGGGTTTAAAGGCTCTCATTTATTTTGAATTGGTAACTACAGTGGCCTTATTCATAGGTTTGGCCGTGGTAAATATTACCAAACCAGGAGCTGATTTTATTAAGCCCAATACCATAAAAGAGGAAGTAATACCAGCGAGCGCTAAAACATGGCAAGATCATGTTGTAGAAATTTTTCCTGAAAATGTGGCTAAATCCATAGCCGATGGGGCTATTTTACAGGTTGTTATTTTTAGCATTTTGTTTGGTATTGGGTTGGCTATGGTAAAGGAATCAAAAAAGAAGCCGATGATTGAATTTTGCGAAAGCTTGAGTGAAGTAATGTTTAAATTTACCAATATTGTAATGCTGTTTGCACCATTCGCCGTAGGAGGGGCAATAGCGGCAAGTGTAGGTAGCATGGGGATGGATATTTTTTTACCATTAGCTAAATTGGTAGGTTCATTATACCTCGGGCTTTTAATTTTTGTGTTCGGGGTTTTGTTGCCAATTGCCTTATTTATAAAAGTTCCTATAA
>JBJXDS010000034.1:0-5158 GCA_046154525.1 Bacteroidia bacterium | reverse complement strand
GTTTCATACGACTTTGACCAACCTTCTCCCCTACAACACTTTTGGTATTTCTGCCTTGGCTTCACAATTTATTGAAATCAACTCTGTTTCTCAGTTGCAAAATTTAACTCAAGAAAAAAATATTTCCGAGAAACCTTTCCTTATACTAGGTAGCGGTAGCAATATTTTGTTAACCAAAAATTATGAGGGATTGATTTTAAAAAATAATTTGAAAGGAATTGAAGTAATTAAGGAAAATGAAAACCACGTTTGGGTAAAAGCAGCTGGTGGTGAAATTTGGCATAATTTGGTAACGTATTGTGTAAATAAAGGTTGGGGTGGAATTGAAAATTTATCATTAATTCCTGGAACAGTTGGTGCCGCACCCATGCAAAACATAGGTGCCTATGGAGTGGAAATAAAAGAAACCTTTGAATACATGGAAGCGGTAAATATGAAAACTGGCTCAATAGAAACGTTTAATATCGAGCAATGTCGGTTTGGCTACCGCGAAAGTATTTTTAAACATGAAGCAAAAGGGAAATATTTTATTGTTTCTATAACTTTAAGACTGAATAAGAAACCCGTTCTTAATACTTCTTACGGAGATATCGAAACATTATTAAAAGAATGGAACATTGCCAATCCAACTATTGTGGATGTTAGTAAAGCCGTTATAGCTATTCGTCAAAGTAAGCTCCCCGACCCTGCGCTGATTGGCAATGCAGGAAGTTTTTTTAAAAATCCGGTGATAGAAAATTCTCAATTTGAAATCTTAAAAGAAAAATATCCTGAAATTAAGTCGTTTCCTGCACAGGAAGGAAACGTAAAAATACCTGCAGCCTGGCTTATAGAACAGGCCGGCTTGAAAGGGAAACGCTTTGGTAATATTGGGGTTCATGAAAAGCAAGCCCTTGTTTTGGTAAATTATGGCGGTGGAACTGGAAAAGAATTAATAGATTTAGCTTATAAAATTATTGATTCGGTAAAAGAAAAATTTGGTGTAACCTTAACTCCTGAAGTAAATATTATTTAATTTTTAACTTGAACCACATAGGACATAGTTCACATTAGAAAACACATAGATAAACTATGTAAAAACCTATGTTTCTATCCTTCTATATGGTAAAAAAATAAGCAAAATGACATTTGACGAAATAGCCAGCCGAATCCTTTACGAAGACAATCACTTATTGGCTTTTCATAAGCCTTCGGGTGTTTTGGTGCAACCTAATGAATCGGATGACGAATCATTGGAAGTGGTGTTGAAAGAGTTTATAAAACAACGGGATTCAAAACCCAGCAATGTGTTTTTAGGCGTTATTCATCGTATTGACAGGCCAGTTAGCGGTTTGGTTATTTTTGCTAAAACCAGTAAAGCCCTGGCCCGCATGAATGAATTATTTAAAACCCGGGCAATGAAAAAAACGTATTGTGCATTGGTGAAAAACAAACCATCTGAGCTGTCAGGAACCATTGAAAGCTATTTAAGTAAAGACCCTAAAAATAATAAAACTAAGTCTTACCCAAAAGCAATACATGGAGCTAAACTTTCAAAAACAGATTATAAATTATTAGCAAGTTCGGATAGTTTTCATTTGCTGGAAATCTATCCACACACAGGCCGCCACCATCAGATAAGGGTTCATCTCAGTAAAATAGGCTGTCCCATTGGTGGTGATTTAAAATATGGCTCGGCTCGAAGCAATCCGGATGGTAGTATTTATTTGCATGCAAAATCTTTGGAATTTGAACATCCCGTTACCAAAGAAACCTTAATTTTGCAAAGCCCTTTGCCTGACAGCGGAGCTTGGAAATACTTTTCAATTTGAAGATTTGTCAATTTGAAAATTTGGAAATGTTGGTCGGAGCCAATTCCCCTCTTGAGAGGGGTTAGGGGTGTGTTCTTTTGTCATTCCGAGGAAAGAGGAATCTAAAAAGATGCTTCCTTCGTCAGCATGACAAAAACAATTTAATTATAAAGCAATTCAAAAATATAATGAACGGAATATTCAGAGTACCAAAAGCTATTAACGAACCCGTGCTTGACTATGCACCGGGAAGCAAGGAAAGAGAAAATTTAAAAGCTGCAATCACCTCCCTCCGCGATAGAGAAATGAGTGTAGGGATGCATATCAACGGGCAAATAGTTCATACCAATAATAAATCGGATATGCGGCCTCCACACGATATTGCTCATAAATTGGGGGAATTTTCGCGAGGTGATGCATCGCATGTTACCGCCGCTATTGATGCGGCATTAGCTGCAAAAAAACAATGGAGTGAACTGGCCTGGGAACAACGGGCAGCCATATTTTTAAAAGCTGCCGATTTATTGGCCGGACCATACCGTGCCAAGATTAATGCGGCCACCATGCTTTGCCAAAGCAAAAGCGTATATCAGGCTGAAATTGATGCGGCTTGTGAAATGATAGATTTCCTGCGATTCAATGTTCAGTATATGCATGAAATATACAATGAGCAACCGTCCGAAAATTCTAAAACCGTTTGGAACCGTTTGGAATACCGCCCTTTGGAGGGATTTGTTTTCGCTTTAACGCCATTTAACTTTACAGCTATCAGTGGTAATTTACCAACTTCGGCTGCCATGATGGGTAATACAGTGGTTTGGAAACCTGCCAATACTCAAATTTATGCCGCCAATATTTTGATGGAAATATTTGAAGAAGCCGGATTACCAGCAGGTGTGATTAATTTGATTTACGTAAGTGGCCCAACAGCCGGTGATATTATTTTTAAACACAAAGATTTTGCCGGGATACATTTTACAGGTTCTACCGAGGTTTTCCGCCAGGTTTGGAGGGATATAGGAAACAATATTGAAAAATATAAAAGCTATCCCCGCATAGTAGGTGAAACGGGCGGAAAGGATTTTGTGATGGTTCATAAAACGGCTGATATAAGGACAGTAATTACCGCTTTAAGCCGTGGTGCTTTTGAATACCAGGGCCAAAAATGTTCGGCCGCTTCCAGGGCTTATATTCCATCCAATCTTTGGCCGGCAATAAAAGATGGATTAATAGAAGACCTAAAGTCCATGAAAATGGGGCCGACCGAGGATTTTACCAATTTCATAAATGCTGTAATTGATGAAAAATCATTTGATAAATTAGCTTCTTACATTGATGCCGCTAAAAAAGATTCTTCTGTAGAAATAATTGCCGGTGGAAATTATAATAAAACCAAAGGGTATTTCATCGAACCTACGGTAATAGTGGCCAGTGACCCGAAATACAGAACCATGTGTGAAGAATTGTTTGGTCCGGTTTTAACTATTTATGTTTACCCTGAAAATGAGTTTGAGAAGACCTTATCCATTTTAGATTCTACATCTGAATATGCTTTGACAGGTTGTATTATTGCCCAAGATCGTTACGCCATAGAAACCGCCACGAGTGCTTTGGTAAATGCCGCAGGGAATTTTTATATTAATGATAAACCAACAGGAGCTGTAGTTGGACAGCAGCCATTTGGCGGTGGCCGGGGTTCGGGAACCAATGATAAGGCAGGAGCTAAAGTCAATTTGCTTCGCTGGGTTTCGTTAAGAACCATTAAGGAAACCTTTGTTCCTGCCAAGGATTACCGCTACCCATTTCTTAACCCGGAATAAAGGAACTTATGCTGCAATGGATAAACAATGCGGCCATTGACAAGCAAAAATGGGATGCTTGTATAGATAAGTGTGAATGGGGAAATGTGTATGCCCTGAGTTGGTTTTTGGATTTACTGACTGACAATCAATGGGAAGCCATGGTAATTGGGGATTACGAATATATTATGCCTGTTCCTTTTCGTAAAAAACTGGGGATAAAATATACCTATCGCCCAAATTTTTGTCAGCAATTGGGTGTTTTTTCTTTCGACAGTAATTTACCAAAACATATGGTAAACCTGTTTATAGAAGAATTAATTAAAAATTATAAGCATATAAATTATCCTCTCAATCATTCTAATAGTTTTCAAAATGAAAAGAATGTGAAGATGGTCAAACGAACTAATTTTTTACTTTATTTGAATGATTCCTACGAGTTTTTATACCATAACTTCACAGATGGGCTTAAAAAAAGTCTGAAGAGTGCTGACAAAGCAAGACTTGAAATTCGTTATGGTATTGAACCTGCACAGGCTATTGCCCTGCATAAAAGGGCCTGGAATAAGGTTGTAACAATTCCGGATTTAGATTATCTCAATTTCAAAAAAGTGAGTGAGTATGCCTCTGGAATTGGACTTTCGGAAAATATAGGTATTTTTAAAGATAGCCAACTTTTAGGTTCGTGTATTATCCTTAAATACAAGAATAAAATCTATTACCCGTTTTCAGCTGTTGCACCTGAAGGAAGAAAATATGCTGCTGTAGCTGTGCTTATAAATAATATCATTAAACAAAACTCAAGTTCAACTTTCATCTTTGATTTTGAAGGTTCGGATATTGAAAGTGTTCAAACATTTTATAAAAAATTTAACCCTATAACCGAAACCTATTTAATAATAGAAAAAACTACGTCTATATTAAAAGCGGTCAATTCTTTTATTAAAAAGATCAAGTCCGATTAATTCCAAAATCGTTTATTTTCGTTGCCAACATTCCTTGGTCTTGAAAAAAGTTTTTCTAATTTTATCTGTATTGTTTAGCCTGTTTACAAAGGCCCAAAACAATTACACCCCATTTGTAAATCCTATGATAGGAACTGGCGGCCATGGCCACACATTTCCTGGGACTACCCTCCCATTTGCTATGGTTCAGTTAAGTCCAGACACACGTATTGACGGAAGTTGGGATGGCTGCAGTGGCTATCATTATAGCGATTCAATTATTTACGGATTTAGCCATACACACTTAAGCGGAACCGGTTGCAGTGATTACGGTGACATAGCATTTATGCCAACCTTTGTAACTAAAGCAATTGAACCCATTGATAAAATTGATACTCTTTTTTATACATTTTCTCATAAAAATGAAATTTCAAAGGCAGGTTATTATTCGGTAAAACTAAATAACGGAATTAAAGTTGAATTAACTTCCACTTTGCGGGTTGGGCTTCAGCAATATACTTATTCTCAAAATGGATATGCCTGGATTACTTTAAATTTAAACCATCGTGATAAACTAATGGAAGGAAAAATTACTGAGTTGACGAAGAATTCTTTTTCCGGTTTA
>JBJXDS010000033.1:0-3241 GCA_046154525.1 Bacteroidia bacterium | reverse complement strand
TTCATGGTAATAGTTTTTACCAACGAGTCAACACATCCAAATTCAGATACCGCTTTCATCTTAACAGATTTTGGACTTGAATTGGCAAACTGATGGGTTGGGTTGGCAAAGTTAGAAACGCCTCCGTCTCCAAAATTCCACGTATATCCCATATTACCCATCTTTATTGTTGAGGTATTGGTAAACGGAATATCTGATTTATCGCATAATGTATAAGGTGCCGGTGGCGTGTTCCACGATGCTTTGGGTGTGGCAAATTGATTGGCATTTTTTGACAACGAGATGGAACATCCGTTGGCAGTGGCCGTTAAATTTACTTTGTAAGCATTTGGATTGGTATACGTCCATGTAGGATCTTTAGCTGTACTCTTGTCTAAAGTCGTACTAGGATCCCCAAAATCCCAATTATAGGTTACTGTTCCTGCGCCTATGGTGGTAGTATTCTTAAATGAAACAGGTACCTTTTCGCAAGCATTCAATACCTTGAAATCTATTTTAGGTATTTCAGTTACTACCACGGTTATTGTTTTGGTATCTGTGTATCCGTATGGAATAGTTTTGGTTGTTAACTTCACATCATATGAACCATAAGTAGGAAATTTAAATACAAAATCAGCCGTGGTTCCGGTATCGGCAGGGTTACCTGTATTAAAATCGTATTTATAGGTTAGAACTCCAGAGGTTACTGTACTCTTATCGCTGAAAAGAACGGCATCGCCATCACACACCGGTTGATTGAATTTGAAATCAGTTACTGGACGTGGGGCCACACATATATTACGTGTTATAGTAGAATCACAGAAATAAGGTCCAAGGTCTTTTATTTGCATGGTAACCAAAAGGCAGCTATCGGCCAAGGCTCCATCAGGTGTGATAACCAATTTGCCAGGAGTAGAACCTGAAGGTTGAGTATACATCCATGTATTGGCACCTGAAGGGATAATTGTACCTTTTTTGGTTTTAACTATTGGAGTCATTGTAAGCCATGAGGAACCATGTGTACTGTTTGTATAGGTAACTGCCGAGGTGGTAGTTGGTGGTAAAAGTTCAAAAGTTAATTGATCACCTTTAGCAACAATATCAGGAGAACCTAAAGACCCATTGGTAGTAAGTTGAGTAGTTTGAAATGGTGTACTTTTTATAAAGGCTGCACCATTGGGGCTTGGATTTACCGTTACTTTCAATGGTACTCTTGCACTTGGGCAAGATGCAGCACGATAGTGTACTTCAAGGTCAATTCTATAATTGTTAATTACACTTCCAAAAAGACTGGTTCCATAAACATATTGACCATTATAAACAGTAATGTTGGCATCCTTTTCTGAAGTGGCGGCGCCACTTGTTGCAAATAAATCATTCCAACTAGTAGTGGTAGTTGTTACATAAAAACCATAAGTGGTACCTGCAGATAATGCAGTTTCTGGAACTTTCAAATACCCATAATTTTTACCACTTATAACCTTAACATTGGCTTTACCATCGTTTACCAATTGAGTCCAGGCTGATGCATTACTTTGATAACCTGCATAGCCACCAGTTCTATAATAAACATTATAAGTGCACCCTGGTGAATTGTTATAAAAACGTATAGTTAAACTATCTAAATTTACACTGTTTTGCGGAGTTATATCAAACACTGCTCCATTATAATAAGCTGAACTTCCTGTAAGGATAGTAGTACCTGAGAAGGCATTAGCCCATTTCATAGGTGCCGACATTTTAAATGATTGTGCCCAAAAGGTATTAGTACCAAGCACTAAGGATGGTGATAATGTGTTTTTTCCCTGGGCAACCTTGCTGCCACCGGTAGCGGCATTATACCATACAACTGAATCCGTTTGGAACGGAGTTGTGGCTTTCAATGGAGCTCTTCCAGGGCCACATTTAATAGCGTCGGTTACTGAAGGCGTTCCAGCAGGTCCGGCATATTTAAAGGTAATTTTTGCAGTGTCATTTGATTTATCAACATCTGTAACATTGTTTGGCTGAAAAGTCCAAGCCTTAACGGTATAGGTTGTACCATCTACAAAGGCAAAAGGTGAACTTCCATCTAGTAAGGTGACATTAGCCGTTCCGGCAGGTACTATTGTTGTTGAATAGGTTTGAGAGGTTTTAATAGAACCATTTACTGACCAACCTACTTGAACTGGATTAATATCATTATTGCCTAAATTATTAATGGTAGCTGTTACACTTGGGCCACATTGCGGTGTGGTAATATTTGATATACCTGCATCATTAGGGTCAGATGCCAAAGTGATTGTAAAATCTTCGGCTTCACCATAAGGCAAGGTTGAACATCCATTGTCTGATGAACCAGGACAACTACTGTAGTAATAAAGTGAACGTATTCTCATACGGGTAACTCCAGGAGTAACTCCAGTTGGGATTTTAACATTAAAATATGTTAAACTAGTAGAACCATTCGGAACATTTCCTGCCGCATACGCACAGGTAGGAACTGTTAAAAATTCGTTAGCATCTGCAAAATCCTTATCTCCGTTAATATCAATCCATATCATGATATTAACTGGGTAGGATGGACCGGTCGTAAAACCAAACTTGTAGGTAGCACCGGCTTTAAGAGTAAACTGGGACGAAGTACTGTTAAGTGAGTAATAACCTGTTGCAGCATTACATCCATTGTAGCCCCCTGTATTATGGGCTCGAGTGAACAAAGTTGTAGAACCTTGCGAAACTTCCATGGCATTAATAGACATGTAATAAGTTGTACAATTGGTTGTTGAATAATATGGATCGCAGTAAGGTGATTGCGCCATAGTTGCAAAACTCATTAAAACAATTAAAGCTGTAGTTAAAAAAGATTTCACGTTTAGGGTTAGAATTTTTTTGAATCTAAAAGTAGGTAATTTTTTCATAATTTCATATCGTTTTATGTCTTCCAAATATATAAGTAAAATTATTACTACCTAATTTTTTTTTTTTATTTTAAAATTAAAATTATACCATAAATTTCATTATTTGACTTTACATATTGATATATAACCAATTAATAAATTAAAATGGCATTGAATAATTTACATAATTATGATATATTAACAATTTTTTATCAAATTTTTTTACAACCTCAACGATTTTTTCAATACCAAAAGCCTAAATAGTATCTCAGGCTAATGTGTTGATTTAATTTTATATAAATTGACTATTATTCTTAGTTGTAACAATTTACCTCAAGTCCTTACAAAAAAAAAGAGGCCGATATTTCTATCGGCCTCTTTAA
>JBJXDS010000032.1:0-16938 GCA_046154525.1 Bacteroidia bacterium | reverse complement strand
ATATTAAAATCGTCCGATGTTTCAATTAAGTATTTATAAAACTCTAAAAGAAATTCACGATTCGTTTCAAAATCATTAATGTCTCTATTTTCCATTTTCATTATCAAATCGGTTTCACCAATTTGCTTATAAATTAAAAATAAAAAATCTTTTTCCTTAGCCCAGTTATAGGATGCAGCAGTAAATAATTCTTTTGATTTTGGAAATTCAGTTAAAACATTAAGACATTTATTATTTGAAAGATAATTGAAGGCTAAGCCACTATCAGTTTTTAATTTCAAATGCCTGTCAGCGGGGTTATAATTTGTTTTAATAAAATGAAACAGGTCGGACGAAAATTGTAGTATATTTATGAATGTATCTTCAATTCCGTTGATAGATTTTTTAAGAAATGATTTAGCTGATTTTAAATCTTTTATTTCTGATTGATGATAAGCATACAACGCCTGCAGCACTTTCACACGAATTAACCTCCTATTCAACATCAATTATTATTTTTTAAAACGGGGTGCAAAAGTAAGGATATAACCTTCAATTTTTTTATGAAGTTTTATGTTTTACAATTAGTTTATTTTTTATTTCTTAATCACTGATATTGTATTGTCTATGATTTATCTTTTAAATTTTTGACATGTGAATTGCCCCAAAAGATTGTTATTCCAATTTTCTATTTAGGTATTTCCTGCGAATTTTTAATCCTTTTGAATACATGGATTTCGAAAGGATAATTGTTTAATGTGGTGAAAGCTTTTTCAGGTATAAAAGATTTGAGAAGTATAAAATCCGGATTGTTTTTCAATTTTTCTAAGGGTATTCTACATTCGTTTGGGCCAAAATGTCCATCCCAAATGATTATGCTGCCAACGGGCGAATATTTAAAATCAAAACTCCATAAATCGGTAAAATGTTTTTGGTCGTAAGGGTCAATATTTGCTATTACGCTTAAATAAGCATACAAATGGTAGGTCATACCGCCCTGATAATTAGTTTCATCAAGCCAATCGGCCACTTTAACAAATTCTTTTTGTTCAGCTGATAGTGAAATTGGGAAGTGATTTTTTATAAAACTTCGGGTATGGGAAAGAGAAATAAATAATAATAGGATTACAAAACATAAAAAATAATTTTTATACTTTTCGAAATTTTGAGCCAGTATATTTAATGAATATGTTCCCAATATTGCCATTAACGGAGTAATTACAATCATTACCCTTGTGTACCCGCAACTTCCCATCATCCCTTGCCACCATATGAAGGAGTGAACACCAAAATAGAGCCATAATATTCCTGCCACCAACCAAAGAATAAACCGGTGTAAAAAAACTTTTTTATGGATGCATTTAATATAAAAAATAAGCGCCAAAAAGGAACCCAAAAGCAACAAAATGGCCCCAGCAAAAGAAAAGATATAATGGATTTCTTTAAAATAATGAAAAAAACTTCCACTTCCACAGAGGTTGAGTTTTAAACTCTCGGCCTTAATGTAAGGGTTATTCGAAATAATCCAAAAAAGGTTGCCAGTAACAAACCATCCAATTATATTAAAAATAATAGGGCCTGCCATAAACCATAAAAGGCTTTTATATTGCTTTTCGATAAACAAAAGATAAAATCCTGTGGCGGCCATAATTACAAAACCCTCGCTTCGGGCAAAAGGCAGTAAGCCACAAACAAAAGCTGCCAAATTCCATCGTTTGGAAGCCGCTAAAAATATAAACAGTGCCAACAAAAACTCATTTAAATATTCGGTTAGTCCTGAAATTACATTTTCAATAGAAACCTGAGGAAGAACGACCAATAAAAATCCAAGCCAAGCATAATTCATCCCCAACTTTTTTATAGTAGCCCACACTAACCACGCCGAAGCCAACCAAAGAATAATATTAAATATTTCAACCCCTAAAAATCCTAAATTGGCAAACGGCGACGCTATTATATTATACAAGGGTTTGCCCCATTGGTCGAGAAAGAGAAAAGGGTATTTCCAACTGTATTTTGATATTAAAAAATGATTGTAACTATCCATGCCTCCCCCACAGCCTGGCGATATGATAGCATAATAAGAAAAAAGTAAAAATAGAAAAAGGGATGCAAAAGCAAGGTAAAATATTTCGTTTTTGAATATTTTACGTACAATCATTGAGAATAAATATTAGAAGCTCAGGTTGGAAGAAATGCCCAAAAATTTAAAACTCCCAAAACTGTTGGCTTCAATCAAGCTATAATCCAATTTATCTTCTCCCCATAATACCTCCGACTTAAATTCTTCGTAGAGAATATTTGCTTCGGCTTCGATAAAAAAGTATTTAGATAAATGGCACCTTATTCCTATTTTAGGACCATATGAAAATGCTTTGTAATGATCATAATATTTGGAACCATCACCTAGAGATGAATCTAGGTTTCTGTTATATTTCAATACTTCCATCCCAAATGGGATGCCCCATCTGCTTTCTGGTTTTCTGAATTCATAGGTAATTCCACCTGAATAACCCATGAATTTATTATATGTTACCCCCGGATAATTAGAAATGCCTGGATATTTACGACCATATACCCCAAAGTTTATTTCATAATTATCGTAGAACCTGATCCCCAGTCTAAGCTGGCCACTTAATTCTCCTAAAAACGATTTGTCGGATAAGGTTATGGCATCAGCCACTAAATTATTATCTCCCACCCCAACAAAAACTCTGAATTTATTGGCGTTAGATTGGGCGTTGCCCCAAATAAAAAGGGATAAAAATAGTAGTGTTAAGTAGTAATTAGTATATTTTATCAAATTGTTGATTTTACATTTTTAATCTGCCTAAGCCTGTTTTCAGCAAGCATAATGGCAGCTTTCTGGGTATGTATATCCTCGCTATTGGCAGTCTTCAAAATTTCAAGTGTAGTATCGTAAATATTTTCAGCCTGTCCCATCGCAATATCTCTGTTATAGCCCGTATGTTCTGAATATACATTAATTAATCCTCCTGCATTTATTAAAAAATCAGGGGCATAAATAATACCTTTATCTTTTAACATAGAACCGTGTTCATCTTCATGTTCTAGTTGGTTATTGGCAGCGCCTGATATTATGGAACATTTTAGTCTTCCTATAGTATCGGTATTTAAGATTGCGCCCATGGCACATGGCGCAAAAATATCCACATTTAAATCAAACAAATCATTTCCATCAACCACTATGGCTCCAAATTCTTTGGCTGCTTTTTGTAATTGAACAGTATTAATATCGGAAATATAAATTTTAGCACCTTCCTTGTAAAGGTACTCAACCAAATGATATCCAACTTTACCAATCCCTTGCACTGCAATAGTTTTACCTTTCAATGAATCGCTTCCATAAACATATTTGGCTGAAGCTTTCATCCCCATAAAAACTCCATAAGCTGTAACCGGGGATGGATCTCCTCCCCCTCCTTTAATTTCTGGAAGGCCAACCACATGTTTGGTTTCCATGCTTATATACTCCATATCTCGGGTAGTAGTTCCTACATCTTCAGCAGTAATATATTTCCCATTTAGATTTTCAATAAAACGTCCAAATTTTCTGAATAATCCTTCTGATTTAAGTGTTTTTGGATCTCCAATTATTACTGCTTTTGCACCTCCAAGGTTAAGTCCAGATATAGCTGCCTTGTATGTCATACCTCGCGATAATCTTAAAACATCCCTCAACGCATCGTTTTCTGAACTGTAATTAAAAAATCGGGTACCACCCAATCCTGGGCCAAGTATTGTATTATGAATAGCGATGATAGCCTTTAAACCAGTACTCTTATCATGACACAACATTACTTGTTCATGTTCAAACTCACTCATTGGGCCAAATATTCTTGCATCGTGCAAAACAGCTTTTTCTTTTAAATCAATCATTTAGTTTTATAACAACTGGACAAAAATACTACTTTTTCTAATTTTTCCTTAATTCATAGAATTCATCTCTTATTTGTTGTTAACATAAGGTTTGTTGAAAATAAAAGCATTTTTAGTTAATTTTATAAAATTGACCATAAAAAATTGGTCTGAATATCAGGCATTTAAACTTATTTTAGAATATAATAAGACGTTAAAGTTGTGAGTATCAAATTAAACTTGTTTTTTGCGGATGTAATTACAAGAAATTAAAGAGCGCATGTACGATTCTACAAGAGAAGGAAATGAAGTGTTTTCAAAAAAAGTAAAGGCTGGTAAACGAACTTATTTTTTTGATGTGAAGGCAACAAGAGGTAATGATTATTATATTACCATTACTGAGAGCAAGAAGAGACCTGAAGATGGTATGTACATCAAGCACAAAATCTTTTTGTACAAAGAGGATTTTAACAAGTTTATGGAAGCATTTCAGGAAACTGTAAGCTATGTAAAGACTGATTTGATGCCAGAGTACAATTTTGAAGAATTCAGGCGTGAACGTGACGAAATTTCTTCCGAACATTCCGAAAATCAGTTAAATCCGGAATAAATCATCTCATTTTTTTAGTTAGTTTTGCACCCTTATAAATTTAAGGTATGAACAAGGTATATAGTATTTTTGGGGTGATAAGCGGGTTGATTTCTTCTACATTCCTCTATTTTTTTTATCACAAAGAATTATACACCATGCGCGAAAACAACCTTTTGTTTCGCAGTTTTTCTATAGCCATATTAGCATTGTGTGTAATTTTCGCCATCATTGCGGCAAAAAAAATTAATGGAAATACAATTAGTTTTATGCGAAGTATGTTCACAGGTTTCATGGTTTCATTAATTAGCGCTCTTGTGAATTTTGTATGTTACAGTATTATTTATCTTTCAATGCCCCAAATGCTGGTAAAACCTGAAAAAATTGCAAAGGAACAATTTCAAACTAATCCGGAAGTTTTAAAAGACACAACCATCAATATAAGTAAGGCTTTAGAAAATATTCATACTCAATTTACCCCTGGTGGGTTTTTATTACCCAGTGTTTTTGTTTCTCTGATTTTTGGATTATTGGCTTCTATTTTTGTAACGGCATTTGTTTACACCCGAACCGAACGACAGGTATGACCCAGATAGAAAGTGTTTTTGAAAATGTAGAAGAAAGCAAGGAAAAGGTTTTTGCTTTTTTAAGTGACCTAAATAATCATCAAAAATTAATGCCCAATCAGGTTTCGGATTGGTGGAGCAACAATGATGAAGCCAAAATGAGAATTCAGGGTTTGGGGGCTTTGCACTTAAAAAAATCAGAAACTAAAGAAAATTCTTATTTGAAAATAACTCCGGTTGGGGCTACTCCTGTTGATTTGTTTTTAGAATGGGTTATAGAACCAGAAGACGGTTACTGCAAGGTAAAAACAATAATTAATGCCGAACTAAATATGATGATGCGAATGGTAGCCACCAAACCATTGCAAAACCTCGCCGACTTTATGGCTGGCAGGGTAAACAAAGCCATTAAAGAAATTTAATAAGAACAATGTTTAAATTTTTTCGATTTGCATGGGCTATCTGGTTTCTCATACTTTTCGTTGTGGTTTTTATTATTCTTTACATCCCATTTCGTATTTTTTTGTCAAGAAAAGAGTGGTATCCTGCTGCTCACTGGCTTCGCAAAGTTTGGGCAATATGTATTTTATACCCCGTTGGGATTTTTCCTTCGGTAAGGTTTGAAGAGAAGCCTGATAAAAATAAAACGTACATTTTTTGTCCCAATCACTTTTCATACCTCGATATAATTATTACCAATTTGCTGTTGCCTAATTATTTTAATTTTATGGCAAAAGACGAATTATCACAAATTCCGGTGTTTGGTATTTTTTTTAGAACCATCGATATTTCTGTCAATCGCAAAAACAACCGTCAATCGCATAATGCCTTTATGGTGGCGGCTGAACGACTAAAAGAAGGAACCAGTGTAATGATTTTCCCCGAAGGGGGCATAAATAAAAATGTACCGCCATTGGCTAAATTTAAAGCAGGGGCTTTTAGGCTGGCAATAGAAAACCAAATTCCACTTGTGCCCATAACCTTACTTGACAACTGGAAACGATTGCCCGGAGGTGGATTGGACAATGGGTTAACCCCCGGTAGGATAAGAATGGTGGTTCATCGTGAGGTAAACACTTTTGGTCTAAAAGTGGAACAAAAGGATGAACTTAAAGACAAAGTTTTTAGTATTATTGATGCGGAGTTTAGAAAGTACAATCCAACAGTTTGAAATTTGAAATTTGCTTAGCAACACAGAACGTCCAGAACATAGAACTTTTAAAAAATATGGAAATAACCAACAAAAAAATTGATGAACTGGCCCACCTGGCCCGGTTGGATTTTAAGGATGATGAAAAAATAAAAATAAAAGCAGACCTTGAAAGGATTGTTGGTTTTTTTGATAAACTGTCAGAAGTGAATACGGATGGTGTTGACCCATTAATATACATGAGCGACCGCCAAAATAATTTGCGAAGCGATGATGTGAAAGAAGAAATAAGTAAACAAGACGCTTTGAAAAATGCCCCGAGCAAGGATTCTGATTATTTTAAAGTTCCCAAGTTTATTAATAAATAAAACGATTTGAAAATTTGGCGATTTGAAAATTTGAAAATGTCGGCCTCCGAAAAAATTAATAAGTTTCAGTGTCCAATAATCTTGCGTCAGCCGTCCCCCTTTGAAGGGGGTTGGGGGATGTTTTCAGCAATTCAAATATCTTACACATGTCAGCCGTAATCCAATTAAGCGCCATCGAAAAAACCTATGTGATGGGAAGCCATAAGGTATTTGCTTTGCAAAAATTAAATTGCGATATAACCCGTGGCGAATACGTGGCCCTGATGGGGCCTTCGGGAAGTGGGAAATCTACCTTAATGAACATTATTGGCTGTTTGGATTCACCTACCTCTGGCCAATATATCCTTAACGGAACCGAGGTTTTTAAAATGAATGATAACCAATTGGCCGAAATAAGGAACAAAGAAATTGGATTTGTATTTCAAACATTCAATTTATTACCACGTATGAATGCCCAGGAAAACGTGGCATTACCACTTATTTATGCAGGTATCCCCAAAAAAGAAAGGATGGAAAGGGCCGAAAAAGCATTGAAATCCGTGGGCCTGGCCGATAGGATGCATCACCGTCCCAACGAACTTTCAGGGGGGCAACGTCAACGGGTAGCCATAGCCCGGGCTTTGGTAAATAACCCTTCCATATTATTAGCCGATGAACCCACCGGAAACCTTGATAGTAAAAGCTCTCATGAAATATTAGACCTGTTTGATGAAATACATAAAAACGGAAACACTATTGTGATGGTAACACATGAGGAAGATGTGGCCCGAAGAGCAAAACGGGTTGTGAGAATGAAGGATGGGATGATTGATTTGGGGGTGGGTAATACTATGGGTGTTTAAACAAATCCTTTTCTCCGTATTTTTGTTTCAATAAATAAAATTAAAAATAACCATGCCATTTGCCCAAATTAAAAAATACTATTTTGAAATGGTTCCATCCCTTACTGATGAAATATGGGATGAAATGAAATCAAACGCTATTTTTAAAAAATATAAAAAAGGGGAAAATTATATTGTTCCTGGGGAACAAGAAAATTATGTAACCTTTATAAACAAAGGAGGTTTTAGGTTTTTTACCATTGTGGATGAAAGGGAACTCACTTGCGATTTTATTTTTGAAAACGATTACATTTCGGAATATGAAGGTTTTTTGAAACGGACCCCGGCCAATATTTATATCCAGGCATTGGAAGATTCGGAGGTTATAAAATTCCATTACGATAATGTGCAGGAATGTTATGAAAAGTATCCCCAACTTCAAAAATTCGGACGACTGATAGCTGAAAAATTTTTATTGGATGTGATTGAACGTTCTAATTCCCTATTGTTTTCAACTCCCGAAGACCGCTATAATAAATTGGCCATTAATAATCCTCAGTTATTGCAACGGGTTCCCCAATACATGATTGCATCGTTCATTGGTGTTACCCCCGAAGCCTTGAGCCGGATTAGAAAACGGATGGTTTATGCAATGACATAAGTAAACAAAATAGTAACCCCGGCCTTTAGGTTGGGGACAAAAGAATTTTCATCAAGGGCTTTAGCTACAGCCGCTAAAGCCCTTTTTATTTTTTGCAAAATCTCCGCCTTAAAAGGCGGAGTTAAAAAAAAGCTATTGACCTGAATCAATAAATCTCATTAAAAATTTTTATTGATTTCAATCAATCTATTATTTGGTTTAGCCCGATTAGTTTTGTGGCTTAAAATTTTAACATGAACTTAAAAAAGTACTCACACAATTTAACCTTTACCACTTTAACCTTTATTCTTTTAACCTTTAACCTTCTATCTCATTCCCAAACTCCAACCCAAACCATCAAAGGTCAGGTAACGGATAAGCAATCGAAGGAAGTATTAGTAGGGGCTACCGTAGTAATAATTGGTTCAGAAACCAAGTTTGCATCAGCTACCGATTTAGATGTAAATTTTAAAATTTCAGGTGTTCCGGCTGTGCGATACTATTTAAAAGTAAATTATTTGGTTTACAAATAAATTATAATTCCCAACGTTCAGCTTACTACTGGAAAGGAAGTATCGCTGGATATAGAACTGGAAGAAAATATAAGTTCATTGAGTGAAGTGATGGTAACCGGCACTAAAAAAAATGAGACTATAAATGAAATGACCAGCGTAAGTGCCCGTTCATTTAGCACCGAGGAAGTGAACCGCTATGCAGGTGGCCGTAGCGATCCATCGCGGTTGGCTGCCAACTTTGCCGGGGTAAGTACGCCCGATGATTCACGAAATGATATTGTGATACGGGGAAATTCACCAACAGGTGTACTTTGGAGAATAGAAGGATTAAACATTCCCAACCCCAATCATTTTTCTACTATTGGCACCACTGGCGGGCCGGTAAGCGGATTGAACACCAATATGCTTAAAAATTCCGATTTTTTCACCTCTGCTTTTCCATCGGAATATGGCAATGCCAATGCCGGTGTGTTTGATATTGGGTTTAGAAAAGGAAACTCCGACAAGCGGGAGCATACGTTTCAGTTTGGGGCTTTGACAGGTTTGGAGCTAATGACCGAAGGACCTATTAATAAAAAGAAAGGGTCGTCTTATTTAGTGGCTTATCGCTATTCGTTTACAGGATTTGCACAGGCTTTGGGTTTATCAATTGGTACTACTGCCACGCCATTTTATCAGGATATTTCGTTTAAAATAAATGGGGGCACCACCAAATTTGGGAAATTTACCTTGTTTGGGTTGGGCGGCACCAGTAAAATTGATTTTAAACACGATAAAATAGACAGTGCCGACCTATTCGCCGACCCCACCCGTGATAGTTATTTTACCAGTAATATTGGCCTTGTGGGAGTAAAACATTTTATACGGGTTAACGATAAATCTTATTTTAATACCGTGATAGGGACTACTTATGCAGCTTCTATTTATAACGAAGATACCATTTCGAAAAACGATCAACAGGCTGCACGGGTTTTAGAAAACCGCGTAGTGCAAACTCGGTACATTATAAATACATCGTATAATTCAAAAATTAATACCCGGCTTTTTGTAAAAATTGGGGCTATTGAAGAAATAATAAACCTTAATTTATTTTACCGCAACAGGCAGTTTAGTCCCGATTGGGTTCAGATTTGGGATCACAACGATTTTACCTCCCTTATCCAGGGTTATGCCCATGCCAAATACAGTTTTAATACTAAGTTAGTTTTAAATGCCGGGGTTCATACCCAGTTTTTAACGCTTAATAATTCAAAATCGGTAGAGCCACGTATTGGGTTAAAATATCAGCTAAACCGCAAAAGTTCTTTGAGTTTGGGCTACGGAATGCACAGCCAAATGCAGCCTACGGATATTTATTTTTACAGGTCGCAATTGCAGGATGGAAGCTATGTTCAGTCGAACAAGGATTTGGGTTTTACCAAAAGCCAGCATTTTGTAATTGGCTACGATGTGTTGCCATTTAAAGATTGGCGTATAAAAACCGAAGTATATTATCAATTATTGAATAATGCCCCGGTTACCATTGCCCCGGGAAGTTTTTCGATGCTGAACAATGGGGCCAGTTTTAATCCAAACGAAAATGGTTTTTTAACAAATACAGGAACAGGCACCAACTATGGGGTGGAACTTACGGTAGAAAAATTTTACAGCAAAGGATATTACGGCTTGCTTACCGGAACCCTTTACGAATCGAAGTACAAAGGCAGCGATGGCATTGAACACAATTCTGCTTTTAACGGAAAATTTGTTTACAACATTTTGGTTGGAAAAGAAATTAAGCTAGGAAAAAACAAACGAAATACATTTACAGTAGATATAAAAATGACACAAGCAGGTGGCCGCTTTTTTACCCCGGTGGATTTGGAAGCCAGCCAGGCCAAAAGGCAAGAAGTTTTAGCCGGTGATTCTTATGCTTTTTCGCAGCGAAACCCCGATTTTTTTAGGTTGGATTTTAAAACGGGTATTGTGCTAAACAGCCCTAAACGCAAAGTGTCACAATCTTTATTTTTTGATATTCAAAATGTAACCAATAATAAAAATGTATTTGCCCAGCGCTATAACACGGTTACCAATACCATCAATACGGCTTATCAAATTGGGTTTTTTCCAAACTTTGTTTATCGGGTGCAGTTTTAATTTTTTTTTTAAAAAAACCAGGTATTCGTTCGTTGTATTAGTTTTGCATCAAAAAAAGGTTTCTAAATTATTTAGGGTATAAAAAAATAAATATAAAAAAAAGCCCCGCCGAAGCGAGGCTATATAAATAATATTTTTTTTAATTATTGCGGAGGAGTAGTTGGTGCCTGAGGAACCGGAGCTGAAGAACCAGGAGTTACATTTTCTATCACATCTTTCATTTTTGATTCTTTACCCGAACCACCGTCTCTTGAAATAAAGAATGGCCCCCCAAGAGAGAATACTAAAAGTGAAATAGCTAATATCCATGTAATTTTTTCTACACCTTCGGTTGTTTTATTTACACCTAATATTTGGTTAGCAGCCGAAAAATTGGCGGCCAATCCTCCCCCCTTAGGGTTTTGTATTAATACTATTATTATTAACAGCACACATGCAATTATGGTAAGCCAGGTTATGATTGTAAACATTTTTTTAAAGTTGGTTAATGAGTTCTTCTTTTATTGCTTTTATTCGGGGTGCAAAAATGTCCTTTTTATCCGGATTTTGCAACATTAATTTTTCGTAAGTTTCAAGCGATTTATGAAGCTGCCCTTGCTTATAAAAAAGTTGCGCTAATGTTTCACTTACCACATCGGCATGAAACTCTTCACTTTTTTTAGCCATATTTTCAGGTTTATAAAATTCAGCCTTTGGCCTCGTTATAGTGGGATTTCTTTTGATAAACTTATCCAAAAGATCTTCAATTTCATGTTTCGAAATTTGTTTTGGGGCAAACACCAATTCCTTTTCTTCCGGCTCGGGATGCTTAACAAAGGCCTGAATATCGTAGGCAATCTCAGCCATGGTGGCCAAGTCAAATTCTTCGTCTTCTCCTTCATTATCAAAATTTAGAGGTAGATTTATGGATAAATCATCATCTATGGAACCAGGAATCTTCGCGTCCTTTTTGTCGGAAAGAGCAAATTCCTTCTCTTCAGATTTAACATCGGTTAGCTGTTTAGTTTCATCTAATGCAAAATTATCAAGCCAACTATAAAAGTCCTTTTCATCATTTTTTGAGGTTACTGATAGTGTTGTTTCCTTTTCTTTTTCCTCCTCAATTATTTCGTTTGATATATTCTCAGGTACTTCTACTTCGTTAAGTATTGGGTCAATATTGAAGTTTTCTTCACTTATTTCACCTTTTTCTAAAAATGGCATTTCCGAAACTTCATCAATCAAAACGTCTTTCGCAGGCATTTCTAATACATTCAATTCCACCACAGATTCCTCAGTTATTTCATTTTCAGGAATCTCTGATTCTATTTCTTGCTCTAGTTCTTCAATTAAATTAGAAATATTTAAAATCTCCTCATTGAGTTTTGCCCCAATTGTTTCATCTTGTTTTTTCTGATAGGATGTTTCAGGTTCTTCTGCTTTTTCCTCGTTTTTTGCGCTAGCTTCAATAGGTTGGTTTTTATCCACTACTTCAAAAATTGGATTTTTAGGTAATTCAATTTCTGGTTCTTTTTCGATTAAAACTTCGGGTATATCTTCCTCTTTCCATTCAAAAGGGTAAACCATTTCAGAAGCCTGAATTTGGTCAGGTGGTTTAATTTTTGTTAAAATATCTAGGCTGCTTGTTTCAATTTCCGGTTCATTTATTATTGGTTTTGAAATTTCACCTTGCTTAGTTTCCTCTATTAATTTGTCAAATGGTTCGGCCACTTCATCCAACACTAAAGCGTTGTCTTCAATAAGTTTTTTTAATTGTTCAATTGGATTCTTTTCAATTTCAAGATTTACGTTTTCTATGTCAATTAATTCATTGGGTGGTTCTAATTTTGTTTCAATTTCCTGAATATTTTCAACCGATGAACTAATTTCATTTACAACTACTAGTTCAGGTTTTAATTCTTTAACGGGCTCTGGTTCCGAATTTATAAAATTATACAGAACCTTACGATCGCCTGCATACAACGAGGCTAATTTTAGATTTTTATTAAAACCAAACGTATTTTGGTTTTTATGACACTTGGCGATTAAAATATGAACTGCCTGAAAATATGGGTATTTGTCGCGTAGTTCTTCTAAAATATCAGCCTCCTGGCGTCCAAGTTTATAAGGATTTTGTATTTTGTCAATAATATCTTCCAAATCTCTACCAGTTTACTGCCGCTTTATTAAATATTTCCTGAACCAATTGGTCGGTAATGCCTTCTGCTAAATTATTTTCGAGGGAGGTGAAGTTTTTGGTGGCATCAAAATCCTGAAAGCTGCTAAAATTTTGATCAAAATTGAGTTCAGGATGTTTGGGGCAATTAAATTGTACACTAACCGTTATGGTAAGTCGGCTCTGAGTTGCTGCTGCATTTTCCTGAACCGTAACCGGAGTAATTGTGTATCCGGTAATGGTTCCATTAAAATTAAAATCCCCATTTTCTCGTGTAAAATTAAGACGGGTATTATTCATTTTGTCCTTCAACTTTTCGGTAATAGATTGGCCTAATTTAGGATTTACCTGGGCAGATTTGTTTTCAAAAAAACCAACTGAATAGGATTCCAAATCGGGTGGTATGGAAGTGCCTTGGAATTTATAACATGCACTTAATAGGATGGAAACCAAAAATAATATTCCAAATATTATAAGGGCGATATAAATATTCTTTTTATTCAAGACCAAATTCTTTAATTTTTCTATACAAAGTCCGTTCCGAAATTCCCAGCTCTTGGGCTGCCCGTTTTCTGCGGCCATTATTTTTAAGCAATGATTTTTTTATCATTTCTACTTCTTTGGCTTCCAGGCTTAGGTTCTCATCTGTATTTACTGTATCTGATGGTTCAATATGATAATCGTGTGTAGCCATTTCCTCTTCATAAAATGGCGCTTGGTTAGTTCTAATTATTAAATCCTTTGATTGGTTAAAACTTGTTTCTTCGCCAGAAGACAAAATTCGGGTAAGGGCTGCCTTGTTGGTTTCTACAAATTCAGGATTATTAAGTTGTTGATTTTCTAAAAGTCCCAGCACAATTCCTTTCAAATCATTCATGTCCTTTTTTAAATCGTACAATACTTTATAAAAAATTTCACGCTCATTCATCCCTTCATGCCTTCCTTCGGAGGCCAACATAAGTTGTGTATTTGTATTTTCTTTCGGTATATATTTAATAATCGTGCCTTCGTTTATTATCCTATCCTGCTCCAGCACCGACATTTGTTCAACTATGTTTTTTAACTGCCTGATGTTACCCGGCCAGCGGTAATTACTTAAAATAGTTTCGGCGTCGGGGGTAAGTTCTAAATCACGGATATGATATTTTTCAGCAAAATCGGAAGCAAATTTTTTAAAAAGTATAGGAATATCTGTCGGTCTTTCTCTCAAGGCAGGCACATTTATAGGTAAAGTAGAAAGTCGGTAATATAGGTCTTCTCTAAATTTTCCTTTATGGCTTAGGGCCAACAAATCTTTGTTGGTAGCCGTTACCACCCTTACATCTGTTTTCATCACTTTAGATGAACCTACTCTAATAAATTCTCCATTTTCTAAAACCCTTAATAATCGGGCCTGCGTTTCAAATGGCAATTCACCAACTTCATCTAAAAAAATAGTGCCACCGTTTACAGTTTCAAAATATCCTTTACGACCCTCATTGGCTCCAGTAAACGATCCTTTCTCATGCCCAAATAATTCTGAATTAATAGTGCCTTCCGGTATTGCACCGCAGTTAATGGATATAAATGGACCATGTTTTCGATTACTTAGATGATGAATTATTTTTGAAAACGATTCTTTACCAACTCCACTTTCACCTTGAATATAAACAGAAATATCGGTAGGGGCTACTTTCATAGCGGTTTCTAGGGCATAATTAATCCGCGACGAATTTCCTGTTATCCCAAATCTTAATTTTACAGCCTGAATATTCATTTTAATTATGGCTTCTCTGCTTTATTAATTACTCGTCCAATCAAACTTGTCGTGCTGCTTTTTTCAATCAAAACGTCCACATAATCGCCTGATTTATAATTTTCTTTAGGAAAAATAACAACCATATTTTCATCACTCCGTCCTTTCAAATCCTGGTCGCTTTTTTTTGAGAATCCTTCAGCTAATACCCTAAATATTTTACCTTCACGCGCTTTGTTTTTTTTGCGCGATATTGCATTTTGTGTAGCTATTATTTCCTGCAATCTTCTACCCTTTATTTCATCCGATACATCGTCTAAATATTTACGGGCAGCCAATGTTCCGGGTCTTTCACTATAATTATACATGTATGAAAAATCAAAATTGGCAAGTTGAATAAGCGACAAGGTATCTTCATGATCATTTTCTGTTTCGGTACAAAACCCTGAAATTATATCACACGAAATCCCGCAATCTGGAATCAGTTCTCTTATTCGGTTTACTTTTTCAATATACCATTCGCGGGTATAACCCCGGTTCATCAACTCCAAAATACGGCTATTACCGCTTTGGGCAGGAAGATGGATATAATTGCAAATATTTGAGTATTTGGCAATGGTATAAATAACCTCATCCGAAATATCTTTGGGATGAGATGTACTAAATCTTACCCGCATGGTACTATCCACCAAGGCTACCATTTCCAATAGTTTTGCAAAATTTATACTTCCGTCTTGTTCTTCTTTAGTCAGTTTATTAAATTCTTTTTTAGGTCCACCGCCAAACCAAAGGTAACTGTCAACATTTTGACCCAAAAGAGTTACTTCTTTATATCCCAAATCTGACAGTTCTTTTACTTCCTTTACAATACTTTCGGCATCGCGGCTTCGTTCGCGGCCACGGGTAAATGGTACTACACAAAAGGTACACATATTATCACATCCCCGCATTATGCTTACAAAAGCTGTAACCCCATTGCTGTTCAATCGGGTTGGGCTTATTTCGGCATAGGTTTCTTCCAGTGATAAAATAACATTGATAGACTTATTTCCATCATCCACATCATTCAATAGTTTTGGTAAATCGCGGTAAGAATCGGGGCCGGCCACCACATCTACCAACTTTTCCTCTTCCAATAAATTTTTCTTTAATCGCTCAGCCATACAGCCAAGTATGCCAATTACCAATTCATTATTTCGCTTTTTATTTGTTCGCAAATGAATGAGCCTGTGCCTTATTTTTTGCTCTGCATTTTCGCGTATACTGCACGTATTTATTAAAATTACGTCGGCTTCTTCTTCATTGTTTGTGGTTACATACCCATTTTCAGAAAGGATAGAAGCTACAACTTCGCTATCAGCAAAATTCATGGCACACCCGTAGCTTTCTATATATAGATTTTTGGTTTTAGGCGAAATTTTAGTTGAAATTTTTTCCAGTACTTGGGTTTCCATGGTAATTACCGCAAAGATAAATATTATTGGTGACAGATTGTCACCCAATATTAAAGCTTTTTAAATACTACCCTTGTTAATTTGATGTCCAAAGTTTGGTATCATTTTGGCAAGTGTATATTACAGATGTCGGATTTTTTTGAGATAGGGGGGTGGGTGCTACTTTCTTCTGTTAAATACATAATAGCAATACTTACACTTTTGGTTAAATCACCAAGGCTATGGTTTTGGGATATGTTAATTGTTTCTGCCGGAGGATGCCTTGGTGTGGTAGTTTTTACATTTTTGGGTTCTGTTATTTCTAAATATTTTGGGCAGTTTGATTTTTTTAAAATTAAGTTTAAAAATCTGAGGCGGTTCGTGTTTATTAAAAATGGATATGGATTAATAGGCATTGCTTTTTTATCCCCGTTACTTTTTGGTATCCCACTCGGAAGCATTATAAGTACTATGTTTGAACCTAACAAAAACAAAGTGCTCCGGCTTCAGCTTTCTTCTGTAATACTTTGGAGTATATTTTTATTTGGGACTAAGGGCTTGATTCAATTCTTGAATTAATCTTCTTTTCTATTTTTAATTCTGCTTTCAATTACCTTCGTTGCCAGCAATTAATAGTTAAGGTAGATGAACAACATTAAAGATTACCCATTTTATTTTAAAACAGCTTTTATTTTATTAAGCTTTTGTTTAATTGTTCTCATTCTTTATGTAGGGCAACATATTATTTTCCCATTACTTTTGGCCACTCTCGTTTCCATTTTGTTAAGGCCTGTTGTCAATTTTTTTAATAAAAAATTACGGTTCCCAAATGCGTTGGCAATAACTATTTCAGTGCTTTTGGCTTTGGTATTTGTAGCTTCTATTATTCTTTTTGTTTCCTGGCAAATTGGCGATATAGCTAACGATTGGAACAAAATTAAAAGTAATGTAACCACCCATTTTCATAACATT
>JBJXDS010000031.1:0-3626 GCA_046154525.1 Bacteroidia bacterium | reverse complement strand
TGGGTTTACTCTTGAGGTTGGAAGGGTGAATTTAAAAATGATTGAACAAGATAAGCATGTTTTTATCATTGCCGAGTTATCAGTTCCTTTTGCAACTATGTATTCTCTTACAATTGGGTGGACATCTCCAGACTTTAAGAATCCAATGGAAATTCATAAATCAGACATAAATAATAAAAATGTTCAATTTTTCTGGTGTACCGATTTTCCCAAGGATCAAATTATTAAATTATTAACTCCAATGAAAGTAGTTGAAAAAAGTGATTCAGGGCTTAAATTTGATGTGGTTTACTTCCTTAAGACTTTTCCAGATGTCATGATCTATTTTGATTTCAAAGGCATTCCTACAGATTCTACTCTAAAAGCGTTGGATAATGAAGTAAAAGACTTTAAAGATACCTTTAAAACATTTTTTACCATGGGGATAAAAAAATATGGTAACGATTATATAATTCCATTTGATTATAACTCAATTGATATTATGAATTACACCGAGAAAGATTTTCAAAAAGATTTAGTTGATCTTGAAGTCCTTTTATCCAATATCAATAAGAATGTCGGTATTAGAAACCTGAAAAGAATTAGATTTTATTGAAACTTTTTGGGAAACAATGTGCTTCCTACTACATTCGAATAAAAATAATTTCCAAAAGCACATTTCTCATATCTCTGTACTCAAAATCTCATATCTAAAAAATGATAAAAGAATTCAACGAAAGCCGCACCAAAGGAAACGAAGCCATAATGGCCGGTGATAATTTAGTTTTAAAACGCCTTTTTAATTTAGACACCAATACATACGCCGAAGGGGCTTTGCCTGTAAAAACCAAAGAACTTTTGGGTCTGGTGGCCAGCATGGTATTACGCTGCGACGATTGTATAAAATACCATTTGGGCAAATGCTATGAAAACGGAGTAACCAAAGCTGAGGTTTTTGAAACTTTTGCCGTAGCCAATATTGTTGGGGGAACTATTGTTATTCCTCATACTCGCAGGGCGGCAGAGTATTGGGAAGAATTGGAGGGAAAATAAACCTGACAGGTTTTTTGTTTCTTAACTTTTTCAACTTGCCATTGGCGAGGTGGAAAAGTTTTAACTTAATTTTGCATCAATGAAATTTGGCGTAGTAATATTCCCGGGATCCAATTGCGATCATGACCTGATAAGTGTTTTACAAAACCTTGACGAGGCCGAAGTAGTAGAGCTTTGGCATAAGGATACCGACCTTAAAAATTGTGATTTTATATTTTTACCTGGTGGATTTTCGTATGGTGATTATTTAAGAAGTGGCGCCATAGCCAGGTATAGCCCTATTATGCAATCTATAACTGAATTTGCCAATAATGGAGGCTATGTAATGGGAATTTGCAATGGGTTTCAAATACTTTGCGAAGCAGGATTATTACCCGGAGCATTGTTAAGAAATGTAAACCGTAAATTTATTTGTGATAATTTATTTTTAAAACCCGCCAATACCGATTTACCAATAACGCAAAAAATTAGTAAAGATGCTGTGTTAAAAATTCCTATAGCCCATGGTGAAGGTAGATTTTATGCAGATGAAAGCACCATGAAAAAAATTATGGCCAACAATCAGGTGCTGTTTTATTACTGTAATGAAAAAGGTGAAATAGTGGATGATGCCAATCATAATGGCTCGTTAAATAATATAGCCGGTGTGTGTAATGAAGGTAAAAATGTGTTTGGAATGATGCCCCATCCCGAGCGGTGTTCAAATAAATCTCTTTTTAATTCCGATGGTAGTATTATATTTGAAAGTATAATAAGCCAACTAACTACTGCTTAAATTATTTTTTATATCACTTTTAGGGTTTTGTTTTTTTAGCACTAATGCGCAAAAAAACAATTCCAAATCCAATTATAATACGGATATAAATTTTCATTTTGGTCCAGCCATTTTTCAAGGTGACGTTTCGTCGGGTATCATTTTAAGTGATAAAAAACTATCGGATATACGGATAAATAACAGTAATTTCAATCTAGGCATTGGTTTAAATTATAAGTTTAGTAAGAGATTTGGATTAAAATCGAATATTAATTTTTTGCAACTATGCGGCAGTGATGAATGGGGGAAAAATAGAGAAAGGGGATTAAAGTTCAGAACATTTTCTAGCGATTTATCCATTTTGTTGGAGTATTCGGTTATTCATTGGGAGTATGCCAATAAACTAAATCATCGCCACCATATTTTTTTATCTTCGGGCATCGCGTTTTTTTATTACAACCCTATGGGTAAATACAAAAACAACTGGTATAGTTTGCGAAAATTAGGTACAGAAGGACAAGGAATAATACCAGGTACCAAATCTTACAACTCTGTAAGTTATTCCCTACCGATGAACATTGGCTATCGTTACAGACTAAATCGGCGTGATATTTATGGCATCGAATTTTGTTTTAGAAAAACGTTTACCGACTATGTAGATGACGTAAGTGGTTTTTACTATGATAATGCCGCCATTGCCGAACAAAGAGGAGAAGCAGCTGCTTATTTTGCCGATCCAAGTGTGATAAAAAAGCGGGGGGGCTATGGAAGGGGCAACCCTTTAAAAGGCGATAATTATAGTTTTTTTAATATTACCTATTCAAGGCAAATTGGGGTTCCGCACATAAATACATACTCTAAAAAACTAAAATGGAAAAGCAAACGGCCAAATAAAATATAATTTTATTTGAAAAATTTAGCCAGCCAGGTTTTACCCACTTCTTTAATAAATTCAGATTGAAATAATCCTAATTGGGTAATGGTGGTATCGAAGATTTTGGTACTTTCAATAATTTCACCCGATTTAACAAGGTTTATTAAATCATTAAAATGAAATGATTTAATGGTTTCATCGGTTTGATAAAAAAAAGTCATCCGGTCAAAAAGATTCAAATTATATTCAATTTCAATTTGTTTAATAAAATGAACCGATTTATCAATACTGCATCCACTTGCATTAGTTACCAATTCATCTACGGTTAAAACAATAAATCTATCATAAAATACACCTCCCGCGCCTCTTAGGGCTTTGTCATGGGCGGTCCATTGTTTTGTAAAAACTTCCAATTGGTGGTTTATCCTTTGAGATTCATCCTTTGATATTATTCTGTCTGAAACGTAAATCCAAACTTTGGAATTTGGATGAAAACCTTCAAACAAGTTTGTTTTTATAGCCTTGGTAGCATGCATAAACTAAATACAAAAATAAAACTAATAATGTAACCGGAAGATGAAATTGTATCCAATCGATATTTTTAAATATTCCATTGATAGGAAGAAATAATGGGGAAAGAAAAATGAACCAAATCCATTTTCTCTTCTCGTTGGTTTTAACTAATGGGACTAAAAAAATCAGAAGAAGGCAATCGTATATTTGATGGTAACTAAACAAAAAATTCCAAATAATAAGCAGAATTAAAAATTGATATTGATTTAAAAACTGTTTTAAATAAAGCCCTGATAAACTTATGAAACCAAGCGCAAGAACAATGATATTGGTTGTAGAAATTGTTTTAAACCCAATATTAAAAAAATAATTGAACAAAATACCTATTTCAGATAGGTTGGTATTCATAGCATTAATGGCATGGCCGCCATAATTTAATTCCATTTTGAACTT
>JBJXDS010000030.1:0-4325 GCA_046154525.1 Bacteroidia bacterium | reverse complement strand
CTTTGGAAAAAGAGTGGGAGAGAGGGTGGCCAATAAGTCCAAATAATTTCATAACTGTTATTTACGAATAGGCTTCTTAACAGGATTTTTCTTCATATCATCGCGAATGTGAAAATATATTTCACTAAAATTAATATTAATACCAAAATTATAATAAGTACCGCTAAATTTTTGAGACCTGCTTTTACCAACAACAATGCGACTGCCCAACCCGGCCCCAAGCCCAATCCACCATGCAATTTTATATTGTACCCCAATGCCAGATTCAACAGGAATAATAAGAAAATTGTTTTCTTCAATCAAACGCTTATTTGTACCAATGTCATATTGTTTAATATTTGCAGCTCCAAAACCAATCCGAACAGGAACATCGAGTGTCCACCGTTTTTGTTTAAAAAAAACATAACCTCCTGTTAAACCAAAATACCAAAAGTTAGATGTTTCATCAACGGTATGTTCAGATGGGGTATAAGCGTTAATAGTTTTTCTTTCGACCAACGGCTTGGATAAATTATAAACGCCAAAAGTTAAACGAACTTTATTACCGTATAAAGCACCAACAGAAACACCTGTTATGGAGGTTTTTTGAGATCCAATAAAAGTATTGCGACCCGATAAACCGCCAATGAGTTCAGGGTATTTATTTTTTAAATAATAAGAAATTGTGTCTTTAATTCCAGCCTGACTTGTAAAAAAAGTAATCAGAAAACAAAAAAACAGTAGCCTTCGTTTTAGCATAAATCTAGAAGACAAAAGTAATATTAAAATAAAAAGAGAAATGTTATGTAATAAACGTTTGAATACTTTATAAGACGGTGCTGAATTAGAGCCAGAATCATTTTAGTAATAGAAAGGATTGAAGTAACTTGCGGCCTTTTAAACTAAATGAGCAATTCTGAAATACAAACGCCCAATTCTGAGCAAACGTTGTCAGGGAAAGGGCTATATCTAAAAGCATTTACCCTAATGTGCAGGGCCAGGGCCATGGCAGCCATTTATGAAGAAAATAGACAGATAACAAAATATGTACATTCTACGAGTAAGGGGCATGAAGCCATTCAGTTGGCAACCGGATTTTTATTAAAACCAATTGATTTTGCTTATCCATATTACCGCGACGAAAGTATGTTGCTGGCTATGGGAATGCAGCCTTACGAATTAATGCTTCAATTGTTGGCCAAGCGCGATGATCCTTTTTCGGGTGGAAGAACGTATTATAGTCATCCAGCCCTTAAAAGACCAGATTTGCCAACCATGCCGCACCAAAGCAGTGCCACAGGAATGCAGGCAATTCCAGCCACGGGTGCAGCCCATGGATTAAGCTATTTGGAAAGTATTGACCGGTTGCCTCATGCCGAAAAGCCAATAGTTCTTTGTTCTTTGGGTGATGGATGTGTTACTGAAGGAGAAGTTTCGGAAGCGTTTCAAATGGCGATATTAAAACAATTACCCATTTTATATTTAGTTCAGGATAACGATTGGGGGATCTCAGCCAGCGGAGCTGAAATGCGGGCCATGGATGCTTATGAATATGCGGCTGGTTTTAAGGGTTTAAAACGCGAAAAGTTCAACGGGTCTGACTTTGCCGAATGTTTTAAAGAAATGGAAAAAGCCATTAGTTGGGTAAGAACAAACCGAAGACCGATGTTGGTTCATGTAAAAGTCCCATTGCTTGGCCATCATACAAGTGGGGTAAGAAGCGAATGGTACCGGGATGATTTGGAAGAGCAAACCAAAAGTGACCCTTTTCCTGTATTAAAAAATTTATTGATTGATTTAGGAGAAGAAATCGAATCATTAGAAACCATAGAAAAACAATCGCAGGCATTTATTAAAACAGAATTTGATAAAGCGGTAAACAGTCCTGACCCTGAGCCAGAATCAGTTGTTCAACACGAATTTGCCCCAACACCTGTTACCGGAGAAAAAGGAACCCGCGAACCAGAAAATGGCGAAATGATAATAATGGTAGATAGTGCTTTGCATGCCATGGATGAGATTATGACCGAATACCCGGAAGCCTTGTTATATGGCCAGGATGTTGGGATACGATTAGGAGGAGTTTTCCGGGAAGCAGCATCATTAGCCAAAAAATTTGGAACACACCGGGTTTTTAATACCCCGATACAGGAAGCGTATATTGTAGGAAGCACCCAGGGAATGAGTGCCGTAGGGTGTAAACCAATAGTTGAAATACAATTTGCCGATTATATATGGCCGGGTATAAACCAATTGGTGACCGAACTTTCAAAATCATGTTATCTAACGGTAGGCAAATTCCCGATTCAGAGTCTTATTAGAATACCAACAGGGGCTTACGGTGGGGGAGGCCCTTACCACAGCGGAACGGTAGAAAGCAGTATTTTACAAATCAAAGGAATAAAAGTAGTTTACCCGAGTAATGCTGCCGATATGAAAGGATTGATGAAAGCAGCCTTTTTAGATCCCAATCCGGTTATTATGTTTGAGCATAAAGGATTGTATTGGAGCAAAGTTCCGGGAACGGAAGCTGCCAAAACCTTTGAACCATCGGAGGATTATGTAATCCCCTTAGGCAAAGCCAGAATAGCTGTGGAAGCGGATGAAACCCAAATAAAAAATGGTAACAGTTGCACTGTAATTACCTACGGAATGGGAGTTTATTGGGCCACAGCCGCTTCGCAAAAATTTGATAAGCAAATAGAAATTATAGATTTAAGAACCTTAAATCCCTGTGATGATGAAGCCATTTATGAAAGTGTGAAACGCCACGGAAAAGTTTTGGTTTTAACCGAAGAAACTCTTCGCAATTCCTTTGCCGAAGCCATAGCTGGACGAATAGGAAAAGAATGTTTTCAATATTTGGATGCCCCTGTTCAAACGTTTGGTTCATTAAATATGCCGGCTGTTCCATTAAATATGGGTTTGGAAAAAGAAATGCTTCCCAATGCGGATAAGGTGGCGGAGGTTTTGGAGGATTTGTTGGGGTATTAATATTAAATGATTTGCAACATAGCCCACGGCTTAAACCTTGGCTATAGAAAACAAAGACCATTCAAAAAATGACCACCTTCAAAATAGCCGGAGTTCCCGAACATTTTAATTATCCGTGGCATTTTGCTAAAGAGCAGGGCTATTTTACAAAAGCGGGTTTGGACATTGATTGGCAGGATAATAAAAGTGGTACGGGAGCTATTGTAAAATTATTAAACACGGGCGAAATAGATATGGCGGTATTGCTCACTGAAGGAATAATAGCTGATATTTCTAAGGGCGGAAACAGTAAAATAATACAAGTATTTGTTAAATCATCACTCAATTGGGGAATTCATGTGGCGGTCCATTCCATTATTCAACATAAATTTGGAATAAAAGGAAAACGGTTTGCCATTAGCCGCTTGGGTTCAGGGTCACATATTATGGCATACGTGTTGGCTGAACAATTGGGCTACAAACCCAGTCCGGAAGATTTTGTAATAGTAAACGATATGGATGGGGCTCAAAACGCATTAACAAATAATGAAGCCGATGTTTTTCTCTGGGAAAAATATATGACCATGCCCCTGGTGGAATCCGGCCATTTTAAACGTGTGGGTGAAATTCCGACTCCCTGGCCAGGTTTTGTGATTGCAGCCCGAAATGAAATTTGTGAAACCAGAGAAAAAGAATTAAAACGGCTATTAAAAGTGATTAGAACAGCCTCCGGCGACTTTATGAGCCATCCAGACAGTTTTGAGTTAATAGCCAAACGTTATGGCCTTAAAATCGACAAAATGTATGAATGGTTTCAGATAACAGAATGGGAGACAAAAGAAAATATCCCTGCGGATATGATTTATTTAACCACCCAAACGTTGCAAAATGTTGGGATAATAAATGAATTAAAATTACCTCAAACGTTTTGTGCCGATTGGTGTAATTTGGTTTAAGAAAAACAACAACAATTATTCATATTGGGCACTTTCAAATTCTTTACGAGATGATCGAACGAAGAAAACATCCATTTGCCAAAAAGCCTTATCTCTAATTCTATGCATATGATCAACCATATCGATAGGTAAAAAGCCCTTTGTTTCCATAAGTGCTATCATATCCTGAAACTTCAAACCTTCAGTACCTGATTTAAAATTATAAACTTCCATTACCACCAATTCAGTTTGTTTAAGTGTTTCATCCAGCCCATTTAGTATAGGAACTTCAAAACCGTGGGTATCAAATTTTAAAAAATAAGGAGGTAAAAGGTTTCTTTTTATAATTTCATCATCCAGTTTAACCATTTTTACTTTTGGAAAATTAGCCTCCGGATGTCGTATTGCTATCCCACCAAACAAACGGGTATTATTAAA
>JBJXDS010000029.1:0-10781 GCA_046154525.1 Bacteroidia bacterium | reverse complement strand
TTGTCCGATGATAATTAGTTTACTTTTGGGACTTGCTGCAATAATAGGATTTACACCATCTTTAAGATGTTGTTTGCACTCTTTACAGTTTCTTATTTGTAGTAAAAGTTTGTCCATTGTTGTGTCGACCTAAAATTACCGCTAACGGTTGCGGATAAGAAGGGTGGCGGCTTCGGAGCCTACAAACTTTCTACCAAGTACAAAGGTAATTGGTAATACATATTTTCCAAACCTACAAAACAGCCATCCTTTTTATCTGCTGTTGGGGGTAGTTATTATCCTATTATATTCTAAAGTTTCAAACCCTGTTATATCTTCCATTTCTAATTTTAGCTTTAATTTTTCGCTAATTATTGTACTATAAGAAGCTCCAGATATTTCAAATAAATCATAGTTTGGAAAAGTGTCTTTTAAAAAAATTTTACCAAATCTAGTGGCTTTTCCTCTTTGCATGATTATTGACCTTTTATAATCCATAAGTTCATTGTACGAATTGAACTTTACAGTATCTAGTAAATATAGTTCTGTGCTATGATATATTTCTATTTCTGTCATTTTAAAATCAATAAAATTCCCAAAATTAGTTATATAATGAAACCAAAAATACCGCGTAGTTGATCCATGAACATCTATCGAATAAAACTTATGCGGAGGGAGATTAAATTGCTCGAGGATTGATTTCAACTTATCGTTTACAACTTGTCCAAAATCTAAAGGAGATTTATCCAATATATCTGTTGCTATACTTTTCGAATTCAATTCCAATCCAAATTTGGGTTCAAATTCTGGGAAGGAATCTGATGGGAAATTATATTCATCAACATGAAATCCTTTTGCCCTTTGGGTTTGAGGGTAAAATCCAATTATGTTTAGTTCATTTGTTACTCCAAAACTGTAATATTTCATTTCAATTTATTTTAAGTATCTCGTTCAAGGTAGGGTGGTGTTTTATAATTACCCCCAACGGTTTCGGGCTTGGCGAAGGTGGCGATTTGCACCACAAATGTTGATGCGGAGAACCAAACTTTGATTAACCACAAATGTGTCTGCGGAGCACTGAACCGCCACTTTTGCCAAACCCGTGTTATCGGCTGCCTTGCTATTCGTCCGTAGATGTGTCGTTCCAAGTTTGCACACACTTCGTTCAAGACGATTTACATTCGTTGGTATGTCGGTTTGTTGTTGCATTGTTAAGTGATTACAGTTTGAATAGAAATATTTTGGCTCCTTCGGGAGTTGTAACTACGATGTTGTCTGCACCCATTCCCATTTCTTTGCCTTCAATACCTTCCGCTTTCAATTTATCAATGCGGACTTTCATATCGGGTGCAAAAAAAGTAATTGCAGGAGTGCTAAAATCTTTTGTCTGATGTAACCCGATTATACTTTTGTTGTCGGTCATAATAGTCCACGGGTATGGATGCTCGTGAATTCCTTTGTCCTCAAAGCCAAGTTTCTTCCAAAATGCGATGCTTATCTTTAAGTCACTTACAGGGTGGCAAAACTCTCCAAATATTCCCAATCCCGTTGGCATTTTTTCTGGATTCATCAGGTCTGCCTGATTCATAGTTAGCATTGTATCTTTTGTTGGGTAATATAGCATCGTAATATCACGTTTTACAATACTGATTACAAAATTGTCTGGAGAGGATACTCTTGCAACAACAACATTGTTTGAAGCGTCCTTTATTTTTTCTAAAAAAGTAATCCCCGATTTTTCTAACTCGGCAATTTTGTTGTCAATGTCTGGATTGAAATAAGTAAGCCGTGTGTATTGTTGCTTGTCTTCAATTAAATAAACAAGTATGCTTTCGTCAGTAAATTGCACCCAAGGGAAAGGAATTTTCTCTTGAATAACTAAGTGGAATCCAAGTTTTTTCCAAAACTCAATAGACTCACTAAGGTTGCTTGTCCCAATGCTAATTTGAGAGAGATGTCCAAGTGTTGTTGAATTACTTTTCATGTTGTTCCGATTTTGGTTGAATTATTCTTTGGGTTGGTTATTTATTTGTCTGTTCGTTTTATGCTGTCAGTTCGTGTTTGTTGGGTCGTCATAGGGTTGCCGATAACGTTTTGCAGATTGGCAATGGGCGGGATTTTTACCACAAATGTTGATGCGGAGAACTGAACTTTCAGCTCCCACAAAACTGTCTGCGGAGCACGAAACTCCGCCTATTGCAAATGTGCTGTTACCTGCTGCCGTTTTTTCTGTCTGAAATGGTGTCAGTCTAGGTTTGTTATTCCGAAAAATTTGTAAATGTCTTTCCATCGTATTTATATAATCCAGTTTTTCTTGTGCCTATCCATATATTTCCATCTCTGTCTTCTATCATACAATGAACAAAATAATTACCCATTCCATCTTTCGTGCTGAAATTTTTAAAGCCTTTTCCGTCATAAGCCCATATGCCATTTTTATTCTCAAAATTATTATTTGCTTCTGCTCCAGTAAACCAGATATTGCCCTGTTTGTCGCATAGAATGGAATTACCAATATCAATTTTTTCTGTAAAATTTGTAAACGTATGACCATCATAAAAGAAGTTGCCCTTATTTCTACCGCCAAACCAGACTTTTCCTTGTTTGTCTTCAATTATATATCGTATCCAACCATCTCCATTTGGCTTTGAACTGGTTATCTCTTTCCCATCATAACGGATTACACCCTCCTCACCTGGAGGCATTCCAGAGCCAAACCAAATATTTCCATTGCTGTCTTCTAAAATACTTTGAACACCTATGAGTTGAACAGAATTTTTATTTATTATGCTATCGTTATCTAAAAAACGACTAAATGATACTCCATTGAAACAATAAACTCCATCGTTTGAGCCAACCCAAATTGTTCCACTTTTATCTTGCATCAAACACCAAACATTGTTTTTAATTGAAGGTGCTTTATCAGCTGTCGTTATTTGGTAGTTTGTGTTCTCGTTTGTTAAGGAAATTTTAGAAATATTTTTTCCATCGTAAAAACACACACCAGCAGATGTTCCTAACCAAATATTGCCTTTTTTGTCTTCCAAAATTGACCAAACCGTATTACTGTTTAGTCCGTCTTTTTCTGTGAACTGAGTAAATGTTTTTCCATCATAACGGTAAACACCATCTCCTGTAGTGCCAAACCATAGCTTGCCTGCTTTGTCTTGTAACCCACAATGAACATTGTCATTCTCTCTAGAACCTTGTTTAGTGATTAATTTCGGTTGTCCGATAGGAGTTACTTTTGTTTCACTTTGATTGTCCGTTTGTGGTTGTGTTTTGACTTGTCCGTTGCAGGAAGTCAAAAAAGTCAAAACTAACAGCAGAGAATAAATTGGTTTGTTTAAGTAATACTTTGGCATTAATAACTAGTTTTATTTTGTTAGAGTTAAAGTTTAGTCTGTGCGATGTTTTATCGTTTCAAGTTTGTTATTCAGAAAATTTAGTGAGTATTTTTCTATCGTATCGATACAAGCCCATATTTCTCGTGCTGAACCAAATATTATTGTCTTTGTCTTCAAGTATGAAGTAAACTTCTTTATTAAAAATCTTCGTAAATGTTTTTTCTGTTGGGTTACTTGATGAAATGTTTGAGTGCCATAAACCGCCCAGTGTATCACCCTCCGTTTTTCCATAATCAGATGCAACCCATAAATTTCCAGTTTTGTCTTCCAAAATATAATTTAATGAAGGTTTTATTAATTCTTTCGGTTGGAGATAATCGACAAACGACTTTCCGTCAAAAATCCATATTCCATAGTGTCTGGTGGCAACTATTAAGTTTCCGTTTTTACTCTCAAATGCATTGCGATTCCATCCATTTTCCCTTGGCTTGATGCGTTCTATTGTTTTCCCATCATATCGACCAATACCTTCATTGCCGGGGAAAATGCCTGAAAAAAACCAAATAATCTCGTTTTTGTCTTCTACTATTTCTGCTACAACCTTAAGGTGCAAACTATCTTTATTTACAGTACCGTCATTAGCTAAAAAGCGAGTAAAGTTGATTCCGTCATAAAAATAAACTCCATCACCAGTGCCGAACCAAATTTTTCCACTTTTATCTTGCAACATACTCCACACTGCATTTTTTGTTGACCACTCTGTATAATAACTATTGTCTGTAATTACAGGTCTGATGTAAATACTGATTGGAACACTAATAATTTTATTGCCATCTGAACGACAAATGCCTTGGCTTGTTCCAAACCAAATATTACCCATTTTATCTTCCATAATTGACCAAACACAATTACTGCTTAAACCATCTTTCATAGTAAATTGAGTAAACAATTTTCCATCGTATTTATAAACACCTTCTGCTCCGGTTCCAAACCAAAGGTTGCCCTTTTTATCCTGTATGCCACACATAACCGTTGTATATTCATTTGAGCCCTGTGTCTTTGTAAGTTTAGGTTGTCCTGTAAGTAATGCTTTAAGCTCACTACCGTTGTCCACTAGTGGTCGTGTTTTGGTTTGTCCGTTGCAAGAAGTCAAAAAAGTCAAAATAAACAGCAGAGAATAAATTGGTTTATGTAGGTAATACTTGGTCATTTGTTTTTTGTTTCATTTTTCAAAGTTAATGTCTATTCTGTTGGTTGAAAGCTCAAATGTTCAAAATTAACACTGTCGTCCAACGGTTGCAGGTAACGTTTTCGGGCTTTGCGTTCGGGCGGGTTTCGTAGCACAAAGTTTCAAATTATTACTTAAGTTCAATAGAAGCACAAAACTCCAAGTTTGCACGTCAGCCCGCCTGACGCAAAACCCGTGTTATGCCTAGTTTTTTATTTTCAAGTCTTCTTTAATGTCCACGTATTTGTACTTTAATTCAATTATCGGTGTCAAATTTTTTATTGCGTTTGGAAGATAGCAATTTTCAATTATTTCTAAATAGTCAGCGTGTAATGCAAATGAGTTCAATTTAAATTCATTTTTACAATTTTCATATTGTTCTAACGCCCATTTATAAGTGTCTTCATCAAGTTCTGCGTTTTTGTCGAGCAACATTTCTTTGAGTTCTTTTTTCTGCTGTTCATATTGTTTGTCTTTGTCGGCTATTACAAGAGATTTGAAATTCCCTGTCGTGTCAATAATTTGGTCAATTGTTAAAAACTGTCCTGTTATGTAATTGTATGTAAAGTAGTCTGTCCAACCTGTGCAATATGCTCCGCAACCTTCAGCACTTATGTTTAATGAAATAAGTCCGTTTTTTACGTAAGTCACTTCAAAGTCGAGATAGATTACTTGTTCGTCTGCCCATTTAATTATTGTTGAGTCAGTAGGCAAGTCAGCGAATTCATTGTTTGTAAATCTGTTTTTTAAGTCTTTGTTTATTATGCTATCAATTTTCAATTCTCCTGTCTTGAGTATTGGAAATTTTAATTTGTCATTTTGAAAGTTGGTGAACTTTTCTGTTTTGGGAAGAAATAAAGTATCAACAGAAATATTCTGTCCGAATGAAGTCAGCCCAAAGGTCAAAAGTAATATTGTCGTTACGATTCGTGTCATTTTAAAATTAGGCATAACGGTTGCGGATACGACTGGTGGCGATTTCGGAGCCTACAAGCTTTCTCTTATGACAAATGTACTTGGAACTACAAACTTTCCCAAACTAAAAACCAGCCATCAGTTGTATCTGCTGTTATGCGAATACCCGACTCTCAATTTGAAGATGTGTTGTGCAATTACACACTAAATTATTTTTCCACAACAAGTTTTTTCGTTCCTGTAAAATATGCTGTTTGAATTAGCACAACATAAATTCCCTCTGCAAAATCTTTTGTATTCACTTCTACCCTTTGTGTAACTGTTGGAATGGTTGAATAAATTATTTTTCCGGTAATGTCAGTGATGGTTACTTTAACTTTCTCCATTGCGGCTAGTAAATCAATAGTGAGATGATTTGTGGCGGGATTAGGAAAGAGATTTATCGATGAAGCAGAAGAATTTTCAATTATTCCTGTGGTAGTTGTTTGTCCGGCAAGGATGGGTTGGTTGGGAATTGAGTTGAAGGCGTAATCTTTTATAGTCATTGATGCAGATGATAAACTTACAGTTACATCCATTCTCACCCAGCCATAATAAGTTTGACCAGCGTTTGTCAATTGTAAACCAACATAGCCATCTACAACAGTATTCCACTCGCCCTTGGTTGTAGGAGGGTCAAAACCATATTGTGAATAACTTTTTAAGACTTGCCCTGTGGTATCTTGCCAAGCCTGGCTTGAGCTTATTGTATCGCCAAGAACAAGTTTTTTAACTTGATTGAAAGTCGTGGTAATAATGGCATTGCTACCCTGAGGAGACATTCTTACGTAGCTGCTTAAGACACCCAGAAAACTTACCCGAGCTGCACTAATCGAAAAGTCGGATGTGCCATCTCCATTAATGTCAAGGTTGTAGGTTTGTGATGCCAAACTTGTAATGGTGAAGATTGAATCAGGTACGATATCGGTATAAACAATTTGTGCATTTGCACTTGCCGAAAACATCATTGCTGTAACAATGAAAGCAGAAAGCTTTTTTTGTAGTTGTTTTTTCATATTAAATTGTTTTTAAAAAATCAGTTAATTATATTCTCCGAATATATAACTTTCTTAGATTGAATTCAACTTTTAACAATTATCTTAGGTTGCTTATTCCCAAAACATTGTTTCAAGCGGCGATGCTGTCAACGGGTTTCGCATAACGTTTTGCAGCTACCCGAAGGGCGGGACTTTTACCACAAAACTTGATTTGAAAAACTAATGTTTGATTACCCACAAAACTGTCTTTGGAACACGAAACCCCGCCTTTTGGGTAGGTGCTGTTAGCAGTAGGCGTTTTCACTTCCGTCCACATATCAGTCTTTTTTAAATACAATTTCTCTGTGTTTAAGTCCCCATTCAACAATATGTTTAATTAAGTCTTTTATTGACATACCATGTTTTGTAAGTCTGTATTCTATAACCATAGGGGTGTCTTGAATAACTTTTCTTTCAACCATTTTTATGTCTTCCAAATAACGCAATTCTTTTGTTAGCGTTGATGATGTAATTCGGTTCAAAACTGTTTTTAGTTCGTTGAAGCGTTTGGGATTATCGCAAAGATGGGCAAGAATTTGTCCACGCCATTTCCCCCCAACAATGTCTAAAACATCGCCAACAACCTTGATTCCTTGCTGTTTATTTTTTACTTCCATGTCTTGTTATTAAAGTAAGTATCTTAAAAACTACTTGTATTTTATTGCTACTAAGTAGCAAATATATACTAAGTCTGTTACATTTGCAATGTCAAACAAAAAATATAATTATGGACATAAAAAATAGAGTTCTGTTAATTGGAGTTGATACTTCAAAATTTCTTAACAGCAACATTCCTGGATATGACCCAGCCGAAATTCACAGACAGTCAGTGATTGCGAAAGATAATCTTATTGCAATGGGCTATGATGCCAAATGGTGCTATATAGACATCACATCTAACAATCCATCAGAAGCTTTAAATGCCGAACTTTTAGTTAACCAATTCGATTGTATTTTGGTAGGTGCAGGTTTACGCAAACGTCCAGACCAATTACGTTTATTAGAAACATTAATAAATATAATTCATCTAAATGCTGTTGGTGCAAAAATCTGTTTTAATGAAGAAGTGCATGATACAGTTGAAACTGTTACTAGAACTTTAAAAATTGATTAATATGAACAATAAATTTGTTTTAACAGCCACAGCCATCGTAATTGGCCTTGTTGGCCTTGCATGGTCGTTGATACCTGCAACATTCGTTGGTTTTTGGGAAATTGAGCAAGGCACGAATGCCACCTATCTTGGAAATCGAATGGGAACCTTGCTACTCGCATTAGGGGTTACAGCATGGCTAGTAAGAAAAGCTCCAAATACACAAACACTACGTGCTTTAATGTTCGGTGCTTTTTTTGCTCTATTGTTAACAGTTGTTCAAAGTGTCTACGGGGCGGCTGTCCTTGGTTATAATACATGGGCACCTGCCTTTGGTGAAAGTCTTTTAACGTTTGGATATGTTTGGGTTCTATTCATCAAACCCGAGCCAGTGATAAAATAAAGAAACCCTCAATAATAAATCAACAATTATATGAACAAAGTAAATATTACATTCAAAGATAAACTTGGTGTTTTCTTTTGGCGAAATATGATGATGCCTTTAATAGCTAAAATTGGTGGGAAAAAATATCCTGACGGTATCATGGTAAAAGAGTTTGCCTATGGAAGTCTAAAAGACGAAAAGTTAGATTTCATTGCCCCGAAAAAGGAAATCAAAAAACAAGTTGCGATAGTTCACATTCATGGTGGTGCTTGGGTTGCAGGGAGCAAAGGTAATTTCTATTCAAAACCGTTAACGAAATTTTCAAATGAAGGTTATCCCATTTTTAGCCTTGATTATCCATTAGCACCCGAACAGCAACACCCATATTTGTTGCGTTCATTAGTAAAAGCATTGGTTTGGATTAAGAAAAACTATCCTGAATATGAAACCATACATTTAGTTGGCGATTCTGCTGGTGGAAATTTAGCAATGATGTTAGGTATTTACATTTCAAACCCTGAATTATTTAAAATACTTGATTCAGTTGATTTAAATGCTTTACCAAAAATCAAAAGCGTTGTTGATATTTTTGGAGTTAATGATAGGATGTCTTGGATTGAAGATGGTTTTCCGAGTGCCAAATTATTTAATAAAGTGTATGTCGAAAATACTGCAACGCCTAATATCCCATTATTTCCAATGGACTTTGAACATATTGAAAATTTACCCCCTTTGTTTGTCGTAGGTGCTGGTAAGGATAAATTATTACGTTCTTCAAAAATTTGGGCAGAACATATTGGTAAAAAATTCAAAGATGTTGAGTTCAAAATTTACGATGGTGCGGCACATGGCTTTTTTAGTTTTGGAAAAGGCTGTGAAGAATTAAGTGATGACATGATAATCTTTTTTAATAAACAATAAACAAATCAAATACATGAAAGCAATACAATACAATGCCTTTGGAGGCTCAGAAGTAATAAACTTGGTGGATATTTCAACCCCCGAAATTAAAAGTGAAAATGAAGTTTTAATTCAAGTTAAAGCGGCTAGCATTAATCCTTTAGATATGAAAATACGAATGGGATATATGCAAAAAATGCGACCTCTTCAATTGCCTTTTACTCCGGGTTTAGATGCGTCTGGAATTATTGTTGCTGTTGGAGCTGGCGTTACTCGATGCAAGGTTGGTGATGAAGTGATTGTCGCAACTATGGGGAATGCTTATGCTGAATATGTTGTAGCAAATGAGAATTTTGTTTCGTTGAAACCAAAAAACATTTCGTTTGAAGAAGCCACTTCATTAGCAGTAAATATAGGAACTGCACAAACTATTTTGTTTACCGAAGGTAAATTAGAAAAAGGTCAAAAAGTTTTAATTCAAGGTGCTGCTGGTTCGGTTGGAGCAACAATGTTACAACTTGCCAAAAATAAAGGTCTTTATGTAATTGCAACAGCATCAGGGAAAGGAGTCGAGTTAGTTAAAAGTCTTGGTGCAGATGAAGTGATAGATTATAAAACACAAGACGTGTCCACTCTTGTTAAAAATGTTGATTTGGTTGCGGATTGTGCAGGTGGCGAAACACAAGCTAAACTTTTTGAAGGATTAAAGTCAGGCGGTAAATTATTAAGTATTGCGGGTATGCCGTCAGCAGAGTTGGCAGAAAAATACAATGTCGATGCCCGATTTATTTCATCTAATTTGTCGGCAAAGAGTTTGGAATATGGATTGACTTTGGTTAGCGAAGGAAAATTAAAACCCTTTGTTGCAAAAACTTTTAAACTTGAAGAAGCTGCCCAAGCCCAAGATTTTGTCTCGGCTGGTGGTGTCAATGGTAAAGTTGTCCTTATTGTCGGATAATAACAGTTTTGATGTCGATTGTTGGTTTGTTGGTGGTCTGTCCTACGCTTACTGCTAACGTTCCGGCGCTTGGCGAGGTTGCGAACTTCGGAACCGATTATTTTCTATTAAAGATAAAATTTCTTGCGAGAAATAAACGTGAATTTACCACAAAATTCGCAATCTTGCCAAACGCCTGTTAGCGGTAGGCATTATTAAGTTTTTCATTATTCCAGTCCGATTTATTGATTCTGAAAATGTTTACTTTGCTATTATTATAAGACGTTATTTTGTCAAGTCTCATTTCATTTTTTATCGCAACTGTTTCAGATTCTTTATTGTCAATATGAATTATTGAGATTAAAGATTCAGATAGGTTGTTCGCAAAAGCATAGTCCTTACACTTATTTGCTGCTTCAAGTGCATAGCCTTTACCTCTATATTCAGGCATTAATGAATAACCTATTTCAAGTTCTTCAACACCGTCAACAGTATGAATAAGAAGTCCACATTGTCCGACAAATTCATTGTTGTCTTTTTTAATAAGAGCATTCATTCCGCCTAAATGATTATTATATCTGTTAAAAACCCTGTCAAACCAAACTTTACATTTTTCATTGGCAGAGTCATTGTCTGTTAACCAAATGTATTTTAATGAATTTGGGTCTTCACAAAATTTCAACCATTCATCAAAATCACTTTGTTCAAGTCGACGAAAAGTGAGCCTTTCAGAGCTTTGCCCGAACATTAGTAATTTTGTATTGTCTTTCGATATTTTCATTTTCTTAATTGTTGTTATCCCATGAAAAATAGTTGTGCTCCATATCTAATGAAAATCCCATTTTAGGATAAAGATTATTTCCTATTTCATTTGATTTTGCTGTTTCTAAAATTAGACCGCAAGCCTTTGTTTCTGAACAT
>JBJXDS010000028.1:0-5598 GCA_046154525.1 Bacteroidia bacterium | reverse complement strand
CCAGCAATCGTAGGATGTGGTGGGGTGGAACTCTGTAACATCCGTAGCAATCCATTTGACTTTTTTTGCTTTATCACCCAACCTAACTTTTGCCCGTTCCAATGCCTTTTCAGAAATATCCAAAACTGAAATATTTTCAAAACCCTCCTCCAAAAGATAATCCACCAATCGGCTATCACCACCTCCAATATCAATTATACTGGCGGTTTTAGGCAAATTGAAACTATGAATAAAATCTAAGGATGTTTTTGGTACTTCCTGAGTCCAGCTTACTTCGTTGGGTTGCTTGGTGGCGTAAACATGCTCCCAATGTTCTTTTCTGTTTTCCATTTATATTTTTTAAAGTTTAGTTATTACCAAAGTTTGGTCTATTGTTTTTTTATTTCGAACCATTTCAATTTTAACTCATTTTCAAAAACGTTATCCTTTTCCAAAAATAACAGCTTTATGGTAAACTTAGTTTTATCCCCAAATTTTATTTTTTGCTTTCTAATTTTATTTAGTAACATTTGTATTGCGCTATTAAGTATTAAGGAGGAATTTTTTAAAAAAAGACCTCCATCTTTTTTTTAAAAAATCATCTATGGAAAAAAAATTACTCTCATTAATTTTAGTTTTAGTAGGTTTTAATTGGGCTAATGCCCAGCACAAAACCTGTGGAACGGATGAGTATGCCAAACAAGTGGCAAACCAATATCCCCATACCGAAACCTTGCGGCAGCAATTGGAAACGCAATACCAGGATTTTATTGATAATAAAAAACTGTATAAAACCAGTAACGGCACCAGATATGTAATCCCGGTAGTAGTGCATGTAATGTATCATCAGAAAGATAAATACGGGGATTTTTCAAATGTACACGACAGTTCTATTTACGAACAGATACAGGCTCTTAACAAGGACTTTCGCAGGGTTGGTTTTCGGTCGGATGGAGAAGGGGCTGTAGATATGCAAATAGAATTTGAACTGGCCAAAAAGGACCCTCAGGGCAATTGCCACAGCGGTATTAACAGGGTTTTATTTGATAGTTCTTACAGATTCAGCCATCGCGATTCAGTAAAAAATTATGCAATGAAACGAATGAGCCACTGGCCCAGCAACAAATATCTTAATCTGTATGTTATAGGAAAGTTTAAGACTTCAACCATTGGTACATCTACATTTCCATGGCATACAGGCAATGCACACTTAGATACCATGGATGGAATCGTGATAGAATACAGGGTATTTGGATACAGCGGAAATGACTACAGCGGATTGGGCAAAACAGCTACCCATGAGGTTGGGCATTGGCTTGGTTTGTACCACATTTTTCAGGATTCGTGTGCCAACGACAATTGTTTGGCTCAAGGCGACAGGGTATGTGATACCCCCCCTCACCGAATTGCAACCTATACCAGCGACTGTTTTGTAAAGTATAACGATTGCCAAACAGATGATGATGATACCGCCTCGCGAAATCCATTTAGACCAAAAGCCCTTGGTGGCTTGGGCGACCAAACTGATATGATACAAAATTACATGGATTATTCGAGCGATTGGTGCGTGGACAGGTTTACTCAGGGGCAGTTTGACCGTTGCAAATTTTTCCTCGAAACCTATCGGAAAAACATTTGGCAGGATAATAATATGCTAAGTACAGGCACTAAAGGGTTGTTACACGATTTTGATTCGGTGGGTTTGAAGGCTCAGTTTAATGGCAAAGTTACTGCCATGGTTGAGTATAATGATAAATTGCTGATAGGGGGGGATTTTACTTTGGCGGATGGTATGCCCTGCCATGGGCTGGTAACCTGGAACGGAACCCGGTTTGATACCCTGAGAGGGGCACCGCATTTTGATGGAAACAACAGGATAACCTGCATGGCTGTGTACGGTTATTATTTTTACGTAGGGGGCACTTTTACTTTTCAGGGTGAATATAGCTATCTGGTAAAAGGCTATTCAAACGGAAATTTTCAAAAAGTAACCCGAAACAAGAATGTTAAAGCCACCAGTAACCCGGTTAGAGCCTTGTGCGTTTATAAAAATAAATTGTACGTAGGAGGTGATTTTGGGCAGGTAAACGGCGATTCGATAAACGCCAACAGAATTGCAACAGTAGATCACGATGGAAAATGGGAACGGCTTGGCACACCTACCTTGCATGGATTGAGTGGCAACTCATCGGCTTGCTATGCTATGACCGTGTATAACGGTCAACTCATTATTGGCGGACGGTTTACCTCAGCAACGGGCAAAACCGTAGATAAAATTGTTTCATGGAATGGTAGTTCATTTACTTCCCTCAATACCGGCTCATCTCCCATAAATGTAGGAAGTGTAAATGCATTAGGGGCTTATCAGGGTAAACTTTTTGCGGGAGGAGATTTTGTAAGTGTAGGAGGGGTAAATGCCCCCTATTTGGGTATTTATGATGGCACCACCTGGAAACAAGCCAACATAGCCGGAAATACCGGAATGAATTTGCAATCTATTGAAGTATTTAACGGCTACGTGTGGGTAGGTGGCGATTTTAGTTCGCCCGAAAATACAGTTCATCATCTTTTTAATTACGATGTAACTACCGGGGTTTTAAAATCAGTAGCTAAAGAATACATTGGTATGGGTGGCCCGGTGCTTAGCATGCTCCAGTATAAAAACCAATTATACATTGGCGGCCAATATGATTTGTATAGAGGAGTAACAGGTAATTTGAACAAAATTTATAATAATATTTCAAGGGTTAAAGCAGTTTGTATCAATTCGCCCGTTTCGGTTGATGAAATAAATTCAAAAACGGTTTCGGTTTTAACTTTGTTCCCCAATCCTGCGTCTTCGGGTATTACAGCGAGGGTTGACGATAATACCTGGAATAGGGCAACAAAAAAAGAAATGTACGTTTTTGATATTTCAGGCAGGATTTTAAAAAATATTAATTTTAATAATTCACCCGAAGTTAATTTTGATATTTCTGATTTGGCCCCCGGAATCTATTTTGTGAGGTATTGCAATGTGGCTAAAAAGTTTGTAAAACAATAAATTTAAATTTTAAAAAAATGAAAAATAATTATTTAAAAATCATTCTCTCCATTTTGGCTTTAGTGCTATTTATTAACTTAGCTCCTCAGCAAGATGCACCATTAAGAACCACTCCCTTTACGGCTGTAAAATGGGATGGCGATGTTCCGTATGTGATGGTGGGTGGTGAATGGTATATGCTGGTAACGGCAGAAAAAGTAAAAACCGAAGATATTGTAGCCTATTGCAAGGCCAATAAAGGCGAACGTTGGAAAAAAGCATTTTCAGAAGATTTTGCTGAAGTGATGCAACAATTGGGGCATACTTTGCCCTTAACCGTGGAATTGGTTTTAAAAAAGGACAAAAAAACAAGTATCAAAAAAGAAACCATGACGACTGACAACCGCAAGAAAGTGAAGGAATACAATAAGGCCAATCCTGAACCCGAAATAAGTGAAGAACAGAAAAAAGTAGTGAAGGATGTGCAAAAAGATATTTCGGGTGTAAATTTAAAAATGGAAAAGCCTTTTGAATTCAAATCGGCCAAAATTGAATTTGTAATTACAGGCCATAAACTTTTTGCAGGAACTGAGACAATGTATATAGATGATTACGGAAAAACTATTGTAATTGAATTAGATAAGCCTGGTATTGCAAAAATGCCGGAAAAAAGCACCATCATCTGGAAAGACAATAAAAGTACTGTTATCAATCATATTAAAAAAACCTACTATACATCGGCCATAAGGCCAAAAAGCACTGAACCACCTACGATAGCTTATTCAACAGCCGAACAAAAAAAACAGGGCGGCTATGAAAAACAAACCAGCGAAACCATAGCCGGTAAGCAATGTGAAGTTTACAAACACAACAAAAACAATGTAACCTACTGGCTTTGGAAAGGCATAGATTTAAAAATTATAAATTATGCTCTTGGTGAAAAAACAGGGTACACACGAGAAGCCAAATCTGTAGAGGAAAATATAACGATTCCTTCTTCTTTATTTGAAATACCGGCAGGGTATAAAAAGTAAAAAAAATTAATTACCAGCTATTGGGGCCTTGTGGTCGCTTAAAAAACGTTCGGCATCTAAAGCTGCCATACAGCCGCTTCCTGCAGCCGTAACCGCCTGTCTATATATTTTATCCTGAGCATCACCACAGGCAAACACACCTTTAATATTGGTTTTGCTACTATCAGGCTGAGTAATTAAATACCCTTGCTCATCCATCTTTAAATAATCTTTAAAAATTTCGGTATTGGGGGTGTGTCCTATAGCTACAAAAAATCCGGAAATTGGAAATTCTCGGGTTTCATTCGTTATGTTATTTTTTACCCTAACTGCATCTACAGTAAATTTCCCCAGTACTTCATCCGTTTCGGTATTGTACAATATTTCAATGTTGGGCGTATTTTCTACACGGTGCTGCATAGCTTTGGATGCCCGCATGGATTCTTTCCTAACAATCATATAAACTTTGGTACATATTTTTGAAAGGTAGCTTGCTTCTTCGGCGGCGGTATCTCCTGCTCCTACTATGGCCACATCTTTTCCTTTGTAAAAAAAACCATCACACACGGCACATGCTGAAACGCCAGAACCATTTAATCGTTGTTCGGATGGTATGCCCAACCACTTAGCGGAAGCCCCCGTGGCAATAATTACGGTTTCCGCTTCAATTATATGATTTTCGTCAATAGTTACTTTATGCGGATACCCTGAAAAATCAACCGAGGTGGCCATGCCATATCGAATATCAGTTCCCAATCTTTCTGCTTGTTTTTTAAACAAATCCATCATCTCCGGCCCTTGTATACCATCAGGATAACCGGGATAATTTTCGACCTCGGTGGTTATAGTTAATTGTCCGCCGGGTTGCAAACCTTCGTATAAAACTGGTTTCATATCAGCCCTTGCTGCATATATTGCTGCGGTATAACCGGCAGGTCCTGAGCCTATAATTAAACATTCTACTTTTTCCATAATCAATACTGCGAAAATACAATTTATGACCAAATCCATTTAATGTAACTTTCTACTAAACCTGATTTATATCAGTTTTTAAATAAATCTACACTATTCTATTTGTAATTAGTCTAAATAAAAATAATTTTGCACCGCTAAAAAAAATCAAAAAATACCAAATGACAAATCACATTTTTACTTTATTATTTTTAGGTGCTGCACTTACAGCACAATCGCAAACAGTTGATTCAGTAGGTACTGGGGCTTCCAATGCCAATGATGTTTACTACAGTTTTACAAACGGGATTGTAAAATCTCAACCCAACAACAATTGGGATTTGGCATTTGAAATAACAGGGTTCGCGGCCAGTATTTTAGCCAATCACGTGAAAGGCATGGTCGTTTATCAGTCGCCTTACTCCTACGCTAAATGGGCAAACTTTGATACCGCGGGCCATAAGAGCTGGAAAAAAATGTACAACAGCACAAAAAGTTGGTCGAAAGGAGCTTTCAACCTGCATCATGATGACCTTTATGATTTGGGCTGGGGAACATATGAGCCAACCACGCATGCCGTAAGTGGCGACAGTATTTTCCTATTAAAATTAGCTAAGGGTAATTTTAAAAAAA
>JBJXDS010000027.1:0-3574 GCA_046154525.1 Bacteroidia bacterium | reverse complement strand
ACTGGGTGAAGTAAGCGATGAAGAATTGGAAACTCAATACTCAAAGGTTGTAACTTTGATAGACGACCTCGAATTTAAAAACATGATGAGTGGCGAGGAAGATCAGTTGGATGCTATTATTCAGGTGAATGCCGGAGCTGGTGGAACTGAAAGTTGTGACTGGGCCAGCATGATTGTTAGAATGTATATTATGTGGGCCGAAAAAAATGGTTATACAGTTTCAATAGTTGATGAACAAAGTGGTGACGTTGCCGGCATCAAAAGTTGTTCGATAGAAATAAAAGGTCAGTTTGCGTATGGCTATCTTAAAGGCGAAAACGGGGTTCATCGTTTGGTCCGTATTTCTCCGTTTGATAGTAATGCAAAAAGGCATACATCCTTTGCATCTGTTTATTGCTACCCGGTGGTGGATGATACCATAGAAATAGATGTAAAACCAGCCGATATAGAATGGCAAACCTACCGGAGCAGCGGAGCAGGAGGGCAAAATGTAAATAAAGTGGAAACGGCAGTACGGCTTAGGCATCATCCAACAGGAATAATTATTGAATGCCAGCAGGACCGTTCGCAATTGGGAAATAAAGAAAAAGCCATGAAAATGCTTAAATCACAATTGTATGAACTGGAAATACGCAAACGGAATGAAGAACGGGATAAAGTAGAAGCCGGAAAAATGAAAATAGAATGGGGTTCACAAATCCGAAATTATGTTTTGCATCCTTACAAATTGGTGAAAGATGTAAGAACTGGTCATGAATCCAGCGATGCCAATGGTGTATTGGATGGGAATTTAAACCCTTTTTTAAAATCATTTCTATTGGAGTATGGTAAAAGTGCTTCAACATAAATAGAAGTGAGATTGTGAGATATTAGACTTTAAGAAATGTTTTACCAGTTATTCAGTTAAAAAATCTCATATCTCATAGTCTTATATCTCAGTATCCTAAAAAGAATATCTTTGCAACGCAAAAAAGCCCAGTTGATGAAATTGGTAGACATGCCATCTTGAGGGGGTGGTGGCTTAGGCTGTGGCAGTTCGAATCTGCTACTGGGCACACATTGTATTTTTGTATGGGTACAAAATTTTGTGCCCATACAAATTTTTAAAAAACCCATTTTTATTTTTGAATTAAATAATTACTTTTGCAGCCCTTAAAAGACATGTACGCAATAGTAAATATACAAGGCCAACAGTTCAAGGTTTCTGAAAACCAGAACCTATATGTTCACCGCCTGGCAAATGATGAAGGAAGCTCAGTTGAGTTTAACAATGTATTGTTTGTAGATAACGATGGCAAAATCAAAATTGGTGCGCCAACAGTGAGTGGAGCAAGTGTAAAAGCAAAAGTATTATCGCACCTGAAAGGGGATAAAGTAATAGTATTTAAAAAGAAACGTAGAAAAGGATACAGGCTTAAGCGTGGACACAGACAATATTTAACAAGAATTCAAATCGAATCAATAAAAGGATAAGACAATGGCACACAAAAAAGGAGCCGGCTCGGTAAAAAACGGAAGAGAATCGCACAGCAAACGCTTAGGTGTGAAATTATTTGGTGGTCAGGCTGCTATAGCTGGTAACATCATCGTGAGACAACGCGGAACCAAACATCACCCAAGTGATAACGTGGGAATTGGTAAAGATCATACATTATTTGCATTAGTAGATGGAAAAGTGGTTTTTACAAAGAAAAAGGACAACCGTTCTTTTGTTTCTATTGCCCCAAACGCATAGTATTCAAAACTAAAAAATATTTAGAAAAGCATTCAGAAATGGATGCTTTTTTTGTACCTCATTTCCTGTTTTCAATTTCCTTCAATCTCTTTTCTACTATTCTTTTATGATTTTTTACTATGATATAAACTCCTGCAATAGCAATAAGGAAATAGATAATTATTTTTATGAGGAATTTTTTAATTTTAGAAGGCAATTTTTACAAAATTGGTAAAGTTCGAGTTCTATAATTTTCTTCCTTTACGGTAATAAATATGCCATCCGAAAATTGCTTTTCATTTATTTCTTCAAGTATTGCAGAAAGTTTCTGACAAATGTTGACTGGCGTAAAATTATTCAACCTAAAAAGAATAATGCTTGGGTACTCGTATTTTTCTAAAGCTAATAAAGAACCAAAATCGGTATCACACGTTAATACTATTCGTTTTTCTTTTCTGGCTAATTCAATAATCTGATTGTCGTGTAATTTGTGTAACCCAAGTTCACTTAAATGAAGGCAATCGAACCCTTTATTTTTAAGCCAGCTGCCACAATTGGGTGAAACGCCCATATCCAGAAGAAATTTCATCATTCAAAATCATGAATTTCTTCTGACGCAATCCATGCCGCATATTCCAAACATTGTTGAATATCCTCTGGTTCAAGGTAAGGATAGTATTGAAGAATTTCCAACTCATTTGTTTTTTGCGCCAGTAATTTTAAAATAACAGAAACTGGCATTCGCATTCCTCTAATACAGGCTTGTCCTCGCAGAATATTTGGGTCTGATGTTATTCTATCAAATGTTTTCATATTCAAGTTAATTATACCGTTCCTAATACAAAAATAGAGAATCTTTGCAAAAGATATTACCTATATTTTTTCAAACCTATTTCTTCCTAAACCCAAACAACCGGTACATTTTATGAAATATTTCGTTGTTTTCATAAATACCAGTAAACTCGTCAGCTCCAGGGCCATAAGCAAATACAGGAACCATTACGCCACTATGTTCTTTAGTGGTAAACCCACCTTTAATAGTTTTATTTTTTATGGAACCACTATCTAGGGCAAAGCCTCCTGTTTCGTGGTCGGCGGTAATTACCACCAGAGTGTTCCCATCCTTTTCAGCCCAGTCTAAAACATCCCCAATTGTTAAATCAAAATCCACCATTTCACGGGCTATATAGTCAGCATCATTGGCGTGGCCACCCCAATCTATCTGTGAACCTTCAATCATCAAAAAGAACCCTTTTTTATTTTTACTTAAAACATCAATTGCTTTTAAAGAAGCATTTTGCAAATAATTCCCCCGCCCCTCTTTCATGCTTGGATTATGACGGGCATTGGTAAAGGCATAAAATTTTGAGGAATTTAGTTTTGTAAAATCAACAGAACTATCCACCACTTCATAGCCGTTGCTTCGCAATGTATCCAAAAGGTTTAAACCATCTTTGCGATTATTAAAATATCGCATTCCACCACCAATCACTACATCAATATCTGTTTTTAAAAAGTCGAGAGCTATTTCATACTCCATCCTCCGACTAGGCTGATGGGCTATGAAGCAGGCAGGGGTAGCATGAGTAATAGCGCAGGCAACTACCATTCCTGTGGCTTTTCCCATAGAATCGGCAATTTCTAAAATAGTTGGTTTAGGATTTTTCAAACTATCTACCCCAATGGCACTATTATACGTTTTTTCTCCTATTGAAAAGGCTGTGGCCCCTGCCGCACTATCGGTTATAAAATCATCAGAACTCTGTGTTTTAATAAATCCAACCCGTTTAAAGCGGGCCAAATTCAAGTCCCCCCCACGATAAACCATGCCTGAACTTATTTGCGATAAACCCATTCCGT
>JBJXDS010000026.1:0-3912 GCA_046154525.1 Bacteroidia bacterium | reverse complement strand
GAACTAGTTTTTTATCAACTTTACTCTGGCAACCTTTCCATCCTGACTAATTTCTATAAAATAAATTCCCTTAGCTTGATCCGAAAGATTAATTGTAAAATTATCTCCTGTTTGGTTTGTTTTTACTGTAAGAGTTTGCCCGGTAATAGTAATAAGTTTTATGGTTCCGTTACTCAAACTGTTGCGCAATACTATGTTGGCTTCCTCTTTGGTTGGGTTAGGGAAAACATGGATTGTATTATTTAAAGAGTTGGCTACCTTTCCTACTTTTATAGGGTAACAAATGGAATTATCGGTGCAATTATTTTGTGTTACCCTAACCGCATAATCCCCTGTTACAGTTGGGGTGTAGCTTTGTCCAATTTCACCTAAAATGGGTCCATTACCTTTATTACAATCCAACCATTGATAAGTAGCTCCAACGGTAGCGTTAGAAGTTAAACTATTGCCAGTTTGGGTTACAGTGGTTATAACTTTTTTGATAGTAAGATTTAATGTAATGGAACTATCGCAGCCTTTTTTATTTGGGATGGTTTGATTATATACCCCACTTTCATTATAGGTTTGATTATTGAGTTTATAACTCTGACATTCGGTGGTTTTAAAAGAAAAGGCAGAATTATTAATCGATAATTTTACCGTGATTACACTGTCGCATCCTTTTTTGTTTGCTATAGTTTGTGTGTAATCACCGCTTTTGTTGTATGTAAGGGCATTTAAGGTATAACTGCTACAGGCATCTTTATTAAAAGTAAAAGCCGAACTATAATTAACAGTTAAATTTAAAGTAATGTTACTGTCACAGCTTGCATTGTTAAGAATCTTTTGAGTATAGGTGCCACTTGTAGTATATGTTTTTCCGTTCATGGTATATTCATTACACGCGGTTTTTACCGGATTTGAGGAGGTGCTTTTGAATACGGATAAATTTATGGTAAGTGTACTATCGCACCCCGCCTTATTTGTTAAAGTTTGGGTATATTTTCCAGACTTTGTATATGTTTGTCCATTAATAGTAGCTGTGTTGCAGGCTTTTGGTGCTATACTTCCGGCCGATGTTAGGAATTTTAATTCAATTACCAAAAAACTGTCGCAACCTGCTTTGTTGGTAAGGGTTTGGGTATAGGTTCCTTCGCTAGTGTAGGTTTGTCCGTTTATTGTATAGCTATTGCATGCACCCACAGGCAGGGTTTCAAACGTAGCCGAATTAATTTTTAATTTTAAATTTACGATACTGTCGCAGCCAGTTGAGTTTTTTAATATCTTGGTATAATTTCCACCTGAATAATAGGTAGTCCCGTTGAAAAAATAACTATTGCAGGCAGAAATATTCAAATCAGTAACACTGGCTTTGCACAAGCTTAATTTCAGCACAAAAGCATCAGCATCCCCTGCAGATGTTAAATAATTTGTTCCAGATCCCGGATCAAAATCTACCTTGTCAGTATAGTCGCCAGTGGTGTACACACTTTTTAATTTGTCTACTGTTATTGAACGGCCTTCGTCATAATCTGTGCCACCTATACCTGAAATCCAAACATAATTTCCCGAAATATCCAATTTAGAAATAAAAATATCAGAACTACCAGCCGAAGTTAAAGTTTGTGATCCCGACCCTGGATCAAAATCAACCACATCTTCAAATATACCTGTAGTAAACACACTTTTGTTATCATCCAGCGCTATAGATAACCCGGCATCAAAATAATCTCCACCCATAGTTTTGGCCCAAACAAATGAACCTGCGGCATTTAGTTTCCATACAAAAATATCGTAATCGCCATTAGAAGTAAGAGTGTAAACCTGACCTTTGCCGGTACCTGGATCAAAATCAGGACCACCGTAATACAAGCCCGTGGTGTAACTATTGCCATAACCATCCACGGCTATACCTGTTCCTGCATCAAAGGCGTTATCACCGGCAGGCCTTGCCCAAGAATAATTGCCTTTTATATCCAATCTGGAAACAAAAATATCAGCATCTCCAACTGCTGTAAGATTTGCAGAACCAGATCCTGGATCAAAATCGGCCTGGTCTAAAAAGTACCCGGTTGTATACACATAGCCGATGGAATCCAACGCTATGGCCGTACCTTCATCGTTATCACTTCCACCCATTTGTATTGCCCATACATAGGCACCTTTATTATCAAGGCGTGAAACAAAAATATCACCAGCACCATAGGATGTAAGAAAGGCTGTTGCTTTTCCGTCGGGGTCAAAATCCACTTTATCGTTAAAATAACCAGTAATATATACATTATCGCTGGCATCCAAATCTATTCCAGTGCCAGCTTCATTATCGGACCCGCCTTGTTGACTGGCCCAAACAAAATTGCCCGAAGCATCAAACTTGCACACAAAAATGTCCATTCCGCCAGCCGATGTCATCACTGAGGAGCTGCTTCCCGGATCAAAATCGGGTTTGTCCATAAAATATCCGGTAACATATACATTACCAGAAGCATCCAAATTAATTGAATTTCCGGCATCATCCATGGTATCACCGATATTTCGAGCCCAAACAAATTTGCCGTCTTTATCTAGTTTTAAAATATAAATATCGGAGCCACCTTTGGAGGTAAGGTAGGAGGTTGAGGTAGAATTAGGATCAAAATCTGCCTTACCGAAAAAAAGTCCGGTAGAATAAACATTTCCAGATTTATCTGTAATAACAGAAGTACCCTGTTCAAAATCGGTTCCACCAATGGAACTAGCCCATTCATGGTTGGGTTTTTGAGCTAAGGAAACAGTGCTAAATAACAAGGAAACTGAAAGCACGAAAAGGGTTTTGCTTATTTTCATAATCTTGAAATTAAGCCATTCTTGAATTTTCTTTTTCATTTTGATTTGAACATTAGTACTTAACAAAGCAAATGAAAAGATGTTTAATAACCTAATGAAATGATTTTACAAAAATTTATATTCTCCCCTATTCTTGCTCGCATATTAAGAGCAAGTTTTCAATCGGCCTATTGCCAAAATATCCGATCTTTTTTCTAACCTATTACTATTTCAATTCAGCACCCCTTCTCATTAAAAGGAAATGCTAAGCATTCGATAAAACCTTAATGTAAAAAATTGATATTAGTTACTTTTTAGAGGGGATGGTGGGTGAGGTGTAAATGCAATACCATCCCATTTATAAGCCAATAATTTAACAAAATACCATCAGTATTGTAAATCTGAACGTACATATCGTAAATCTGAAAGCACATATTGTAAATCTGAACACAAGTCATGTAAATCTAAAAACACATGGTTTATATCTGAATTATAATAGGCTAAATCTGCCCATCCAAATAATACATCTTAAAATCAATCTGCTTAGCCATAATCAACGTATGCTTTATCAGGGTTTAAATAATATTCATCCAAATGCACATTTTTTTTAAAATAAAAAACCCTCCAAAGTTTTTTAAAACCTTGGAGGGCTGGAATCTATAATAAATCAAATCAGCAAAACTCGCGCCCATGTCCGCGAAAATTTTTGGCGACTGCCCGCTCGGGCATAGCACGCCATGCTTCCACTCTCCATCGTCCTCATCGTTCGCGCGTCGGGCCATCGAATAGCGCTCCGAGGTGCCTTTGAGCCATTTCGCAATGGCGTGGCCCTTATCCATGCCTGATACGCAGGCCGCAGGCAATTGCTCCATGGCGACCAGGTCGTTCCAGGATGCGGTGGCGCGCCCCAAATGTGCCCCCTCTTCGAGCTCCAAGCCTCCTTGGCGCGAAATATTGACGACCGAAAGCTTGGCCATCAAGCGCCGGCCCAATCCCTCGCTTCGCGCCTCAATGGACAGCGCCGCCATGCGGCCAAGCTTGGCCTTGTCCGATCGCAGCCAGCACATCGCTGATCCATCTGGAAAACTGCTTGCCATTAGGCTGAGCTCGCCACCCGTGGGAAACTTC
>JBJXDS010000025.1:0-3201 GCA_046154525.1 Bacteroidia bacterium | reverse complement strand
GATATTTCAATTTTAAAAATTCATAGCGGCGTGTTTGAAGTATTATCAACCCATGGGGATACCCATTTGGGCGGCGATGATTTTGACAAAGCCATCGTAAATTATTGGTTGGATAATAAATTAGAATTACGCGATTTAATAAAAACCAACCCGGCAGTGCTTCAGCAATTAAGATTAATGGCTGAAGAAACAAAAAAACAACTTTCGCTAACTACCAATTTCAAAAGCAATTTCAATTTTAAAAATTCTAATTTCGAATTAGGCATAAGCCGTAAAAAATTTGAGCAATTAATACAGCCCATTGTTTCAAGGACTATCGAATCGTGTAAGCAAGCCATGAAAGATTCGGGTTTAAAAAATGAAAATATTGACGAGGTGATAATGGTAGGTGGAAGCACCCGGGTAGAATTAGTAAAACAGGAAGTTAAAAAATTCTTTGGTAAAACTATTTTGAACGATACATTAAATCCCGACGAGGTGGTGGCTTTGGGGGCCGCAGTAGAAGCTGATATTTTGGCCGGAAACCGCAAAGATATTTTATTGTTGGATGTAACCCCCTTATCTTTAGGTATTGAAACTTTAGGCGGATTAATGGACGTAATTATTCCTAGAAATTCTAAAGTCCCACAGCGAGCTGCTAGAGAATATACCACGAGTAAAGATGGCCAGCACAATTTGCGAATAGCTATTTATCAAGGCGAACGTGACAATATTGAATTTAACCGAAAATTGGGTGAATTTCATTTAACAGGGATTCCCGGAATGCCGGCTGGATTACCAAAAATTGAAATTACTTTCATGTTGGATGCCGATGGAATTTTAAAAGTTTCAGCCAAAGAATTGCGTTCGGGAGTGGAACAAAAAATAGATGTAAAGCCCCAATATGGACTTACAGATGAAGAATTAGAAAAAATGCTTTTGGATTCGTTAGAGAATGCAAAGGAAGACTTGACTTTTCGCGCGTTGCAGGAAGCCAAAACAGAGGCCGAACAATTAATTTATGCCACTTCGCGTTTTATTACAAAAAACCAAACAGAACTTTCAACCACCGAAATAGAACAAACCCAATATCGGTTGGAGTTGCTTAAAAAAACTATCATTTCAGAAAACAAAGACGAAATTTTGAAAGCACATGAAAATCTTAATAATTACACAAAAACATTTGCTGAACGGCTTATGGATAAAGCTATCGGCATGGCACTTAAAGGAAAAGCAATTGATGGCTAATAAAAAGATTATACTTATACTGGCTGGCATTTTTGCCTTTAGCATGGCACAAAGCCAAAAATATGTGGACGGTGAAAATTTTAGAGTAGGTTTGAAGGCTGGTCCTATAGCCAGCTCACTTTTGGGCACTGCCCTTACAAAACCTTCTTTGAATAATGGTTTTACCCTGGGTATTTATTATAAAAATAAATTAAAAAGCGGTTTTCATTTTCAAACTGAGGCCAATGCAACTATGCGAGGGGCCCGATTCTCTGGAAATGGTGATTTGGGCTATAATAAATTCACCCTCTTTTATTTTGATGCTGCCCAACTTATCATTAAAGACCTTAAAAAGGGCGATCATTCCCATGTGGCAGTTTTAGGAGTGCAGCCATCCATATTAATTCAATCCTGGGTTTACAATCCCTATTTTCAAATGTCACCTGCGGCTCGAGGTATTGCGCTAAATGGGGGTGATGTTTTTGCAGTTTTTGGGTATCAGTACAATAAAAAAATATTTGGAATTCAGTCGGTGGTTAAAATTGGATTAACCAATATAAATCGAGGGCTAAATATGTACGACCTTTTAGGAAAACCGTTAGGGCCAACTAAAAATAACGGAACCATAACAAACCTAAGTTGGGAAACAACGATTTCATTTTAGTGCTAAGTTCTGAGTTTATAGTTCTGAGTTTTTGTAGCGATAACATAGCACATAGTATTTAGAACATTAAACTTATCATAGCACATTGAACTCAGAACATAAAACTTCACAAAAAGTAGCCATCATAGGCGGTGGGGCAGCCGGATTTTTTTGTGCCTCCATTCTTGCTGAAACATTTGAACCCAATCAAATTACCATTTTTGAACGTGCTGATAATGTGCTGCAAAAAGTAAAAATATCGGGCGGTGGCCGCTGTAATGTAACCCATGCCAGCACTGAGCCTAAAGAATTGGTTAAAAATTATCCCCGGGGAACCAAAGAATTATTGGGCCCGTTTTATACATTTGATACGCAAAACACCATTGATTGGTTCGAAAGCCAGGGTGTTAAATTAAAAACCGAAGCCGACGGACGTATGTTCCCAACTACCGATTCATCCCAAACTATTATTGATTGCCTTTGGAGAGCCACGGTTTTAAAAGGGGTTATTTTAAAAACCCGTTGCGGTGTCAGCCATTTTGAAAAAGAAAATAACCAATGGAAACTGAGCACAGATAAGGGCGAATTTGAGGCGGATGCTTTGGTTATAGCCAGCGGAAGTAGCCAAAATTTTTGGAATAGTATTACCAATGTTACTAGTCATACTTTAGTTCCTCCCGTTCCATCATTGTTTACCTTTAATTGTTTATCGCCTTTGTTCCACAACCTTTCTGGTGTTGCGGTTCAAAATGCGGAAGTGAAAATTTTGGAAAGTAAATTTACAGCCACCGGCCCGGTTTTAATAACCCATTGGGGGTTAAGCGGCCCGGCCATTTTGAGGCTTAGTGCCTGGGGAGCCAGATGGCTGAATGAAAAAGATTATAAATTTACAATTGAAATAAACTGGAAACCCGGCTGGAACAAACACCAGGCTATGGAATGGCTTATGCTGATGAAAAAGCAACATCCCAAGAAAAAACTGGCTACCCTGAATCCTGAATTACCAAGCCGATTGTGGCATAGCATTATTTTAAATACCTTAGGAAATGAAGAACGAATGCTGGCAGATTTAACGAATGTTATTTTAGAAAAAATAGCCACGGCCCTTACTTCCACACAATTGAATATTAATGGTAAAAGTACCTTTAAAGATGAATTTGTAACTGCCGGGGGAATAGCTCTAAATGAAATAGATTTTAAAACCTTTCAAAGCAAACTGCACCCGGGTTTGTTTTTTGCAGGCGAAGTTTTAAATATTGATGCCATTACAGGAGGGTTTAATTTTCAGGCAGCCTGGACGGGAGGGTATTTGACGGCGAAAGGTATTCTGTCAACTTCTTAATAACTTTATT
>JBJXDS010000024.1:0-13933 GCA_046154525.1 Bacteroidia bacterium | reverse complement strand
CATTGAACCTTCTACCAATAATTCCTCCTTATTAACCCAACCCATTGAATAAAATATTCCATTGTTCAAAAGTTTTCCCTCATAAAAACTGGTATAGGGATAGTGAGTAAATTTTTGGTTTGATATGTTAAATTGAAACAACCCCTGGCCAATCGTAGAAAGCCAAAAACAGTGCTGGGAAGTATCATATTTTATTGCGCTAAAATTATTTAATTTATTGTTTTTATATATTTTTATCTCATTTTTCCCCTTGCTTAAATCTATTAAACCATCAGAACTTATAGCCCATAGCTGTCCTTGTGCGGTTTCACAAAATCGTTTTAAATAGGTTTCTTTTTCAGACCTGGGAAGTGAATAAAAGTCAATTTCTCCATTAGCTTCATTATAAATTCCCCAATATTTGGAACCTGAGCAAACCCACATTCTTTGTTGCTTATCTCTATAAAAATCATAGATGGCATTGCCCGACAACATATCCATTGATTTTGATTTAAACCTGGGTTCTTCATATTCTTTGGTATTGGTATTAAAAAGTAAAAAATGATTGAGCGATGCACACCAAATTCTATCTGTTTTAGAATCGTAGTAGGTAGAATACAGCAGGTTATTTATATTTTTTTCGTTGCTGGAATTTTGATTTACATAATGCTTAAAATATTTATTATCATAGCCGTATAAGCCCGAAATAGTGGCAAACCACATTTGTCCTTTTTTATCCTGGGTGGCATTATATATTATTTGGGCATCAAGGCCATTATCATAACCAAAATTATTAAATCTGAATTGCTTAGTAGACTGCGCCCAAATATTACCATAAAATAAAATTGATAAAATTAGAGCTGGTAATTTTGGCATTATGCAAATGAAAGATGTTTAAGTCTATAATGTTTAATTTTATTTTGAAAATTGATGTTCAATTGATGCTTACAGTTTTTAATTCACTCATGGCACTTTGGCTGCCATCTAAAAAGAATGTAACAATGGCGTACGAATAATTACCTTTCCCAACCAATTCAGTATCTTCAAATTTTAAGGTATTTCCATCCGTATGTTTATAGGAAACCAGTGATTCGTTATCTTTTTTTCTGTAAATAACAAAATACCTGTCTTTGCCCATCTGGCTATTCCAAGTTAAGTTAATAGATTTTCCACTTGCAGATTTTGTAGCTGAAAAATTAGTAACCGCAGGTTTTAATTTATTTTTATAAATCATGGCATCTACCGGGTGGCTTGTATCGCTTAATAAATTATTTTCATCAATTGCCAATAAAAAATAATAATAGGTGTTTCCCGGTACAATTTTTTTATCGGTAAAATTATTTGTTTCTACACCGTTAAATTTTGATATGACTTCCACTTTTTTGTCATTGGTTTTTCGCAGCAGCCATGTTTGTTTTACATCATCACTTGGGCTATTGAACCATTGGAGCATTACTGATGAATCGCTTACCAATATATCTTGAAATACAGGATTAGCTGGTTTTATTATATCTGGCCGTTTTAATTCCAACGCTTCACTTTGCTCGCTATGATTAAAGTGGTAATCAACGGCAGATATTTTATAATAGATTTTTTTGGTAAGGGTGGTTAAAGAAATGGTATCGTAAAAAACCGTATCAGTAATTGGGTAAGGGGTAATATTTATAAATTCATGGTCAGCCTGGTTAGCTCTGTATACCCTATATCCCTTAATGTCATTTTCCTTACCAAGGTTCCAACTCAGTTTGGTTATTCCCTGTTTGGATATATTTCCTTTGGGCACTAAGGGTTGTATTGGGGCAATGCTATCAGCAAAATAGGCATAAATGCTCATACTAACTGATGCATTATTGGCGGTATCTAAGGCTACCACTCTATAATATTGCTTGGTATAAGGGTCATAATTTTTATCAATATAAGATTTGGCCGTTTTTGGTAAAATAGTTTCCGATATGGTGGCAAAAGGTCCATCGGCAAAGTAGGCTTTTTGAATATGAAAGCCGGCAAAATCCTTTTCCATTTTGGATTTGGTCCATAATAGCCTGGCCAAATAATCTGAGGTTCCTTCAATCTCGATTTTTTCGGGAGCTGAGGGTGGTGTTAAATCTCTGCCAAAACCAAGCATTAAAGTTTCAGATTCCAAATTTTCTGCAAATGGGGTTAACCCAACCAATCGGTATTGGTATTTAACATAATTTTCTTTAACACTATCGGTATAAAACATTTCAGGCTCTGGATTTTCTTCGTTCATTGCTCTTATCATGGCTATCTTATTCAATCGGGTCCAGACGGTAGTACCTAATTTTCTTTTTTCTAAAAAATAACCGGAATAAATATCCTGATAATTCTCAATATTCCAATTGAGCTTAATGGCGTTTTGTAAATTTTCAATTTTCAGTTCGGGTAAAAAATTACCTTTTTCTTTTGGCATAGTGCTCACTACACAAAAACCTGTATCTATTAAGGTTTCTGGGTTTGTTAAATTGCTGTAAATTTTATAAACGTAGTAGTAGCCTTTTTTTGCCGTATAATCTACCCAACGCAATCCGATGGCTTTGGCTACCTGAGCATCGTTTTCGGCGGCAAACATGGCAAACCCAAATCTGTTTTTTTGCTCAATACTCGCATTTTTAAAATCGCTTGCCTTGTCCAGGCTGGGTTTAAAATTAGCTCCGTATATTGCTTGAGCTGCCACGGCACCATATTCTGATTTCGGCCCCAGGGTTTTTTTCATTTGGTCTAAACTCAAACATTTAATATTTTGTTTAATTACCTTAAACGGCTTTTTTAATATTTCAGAAGTATCCTTTGCAAATTCGCTTCGTTCAACGGTAAAACCTGCCGCAATAACTTCTTTCCACGATAAATAACTGGAAGGTGCCCAGCGTAATATTACACTATCACCTAAGGTTTTTCCTATTATTTGGATACTTCCACTGATGGACGTTTGGGCATTAGCCATAGGAATAAATAAAAGCAAGCCAAAGGTTTTTATAAGCTTTTTACTAATCCTTATTTTAAGTAATTTTTGGAATACTGTCATAATTTTTAATCTTTTATCTTGGTCCATTTAAACAAGGTGGGTATACGGTATTGAACCTGTAAATACTGCCTGTGCGGCCAGCATCTGCATCCCGATAACAACTTATGGGCAACACAAATTCAGCTCTAAAATTTAAGGTTTGGCATACGGGGTACCCCGTGAATCGGCGATTGGTAAGTACATCCTGATATAGAACCCGATCAGCTGCGGTGCTTCTTTGATAATAGGTTCCCCAAAATAAGGGGTTGCTATTAATTAGAGCGAAGCAGTTAGCCAATTGCGTTTTGGCTCTGTGGGCATCTTGATAACCCGTATAAATTATTTGGGAAATGGGGGTAATTTGATTTCCAAAGCCACCCAATTGAAGCCCTTGCACTGGAGCCGGAATGTATTCGTTCGGTTGTAATTTAGGTCGGTAACTATTATTATAAAAACCCAATCCATACTCATCGTAAAGTGCATAGCGAGTAGCTGGGGTGTTAAATACAAAAGGAGCAATAGTATAAGTAGAGTTTATTACACGAGTTCTTACAGCAGTTTGATAAACATTAAAAATTCTGTCCCGTCGGTTAATATTATCAGAGGCAGATGGTGAATGAACAAATCGTATCAGTCCTCCGGTATAATTTCTTTGGCCTATTTGACCAACAGGAACAAAAGATTCGCCAACCGCATCATACACATCAAAAGGTTCGGGGGTAAATAAATTGATTGTATAATTTCTAATCATACCATCACCTTCATCAAATACTGAATTCTCTCGGGAGGTAATCGAGTTTACCACTGCTAATTTAGAGGCTAACGTATTATAAGCCGACGTTCTATAATAATAAACATACAAGTTGGTTTCAATATTTACGCGTTGCGAAGCCAATAATTGGGCATTATTTATGACTATGGTCGAAGCCCCGTGATTTCGCCTTACTTGTGCATTTACAATGTTATTATTCTGCTCCAATTTATTTCTACCGGCATTTCCTCCTCCAACATTTGGCAATATTGTTTTTTCAATAATTCGAATGGCATAGGTTTTACTATTATCCAACGATGGGATTGAAAAATTAATTTGGTCGGTAATGCCCCGAGGGTTTAATGTTGTTCTAATGGGTTGAGCCGATCCATCTACCGTTAAAAATTCGACATGATAAGTGGTAGTGCCAACCGGATAATTTCGATTAAAAAATTGGGCTACCGATCTTCGTGTTTTTATAAATCCGTTTCGGCATTCGTTTTGAAGTAAAAACCGCTGACCACGGTGTGGGTAGGTGTAAAGTATATCTGATTCAGGGATAGTTTCGGGAAACTCACCGGTGGTAAACCTGCTTGTATATACTTTTTCCATTAGCCCTCTATTGCCTCGCGCTGCTATCCAACGCCCGTTTTCAAAATACTCAATGTAGGCAGTAATCCTTAAATTATAGGTCGTATTTGCTTGCAAATACTCCAAGGGTGTAAATCCAATGATTCGCCCATCCTGTGATTTTTCAAATGTGGCAAAACTAATTGGCGCACCATACATTGATTGGGTAATTGTATTGGTTCCACCGGTTAGGGTAAAGTTTCGGTACATAATTCTAAATGTTTTAAACTGCCTTCTTTCAAGTCCATCTAAATATGAAAATGTATCCTGATGACCGGGAGCAATATTAAAAACTGCTGCAGGTGAAATTCCTACATCCACATCTGTTTCTCCATTTCCCGGTTTAAGTTGAGTTACTAGTTCGAATCCTGAAAGAGCATCCTGCACCGGAGGAACACAGCGCTGACCTACTGCTACTTCAAATTCGCAATGTCCTTTTACCAACCCACCCAAAATACTATATTCTCCTCCTATATTTCCTTTGAACCAGTTAGGGTTTGGAAATCCTCCCATAATAGCAGCAGCCAACTGAGCTTTTATTATGGGGAAATCTCCTTCTACAAACCAAACATCTACATGAATACCTATTTCACCTATAAAATAAGCGTACAATTGTCCTTCTGAATACCAACCGTCCACGCCACGCTCGGCTCCTCCCAAATTGTCGCAAGTAAGTCCGGGAGTTCTTAAAATGGATACATCAAATCCTAAGATATATTGAAGCTGAGCATAAAAAATAAGAAAATTTGTTTTTGGAAGCCCGTCTCTTAATTCAGCCCCAAAAGCAAATCCATCACCATCTACAACTCTTGGATCTCGGATGGAGTTAGGCGATATTCTTAGCAATCGGGTTATTTCCTCAGGCAGTGCAGGTATTGGTTCTAATCCTTTACCTACCATTATGTAGCCGTTTACTTCCATTTGTCGCAATAAATTTATCACTAATCCAATTCGTTCATCGCGGTTGGGTTTACCAATTTTTATAAACCAGGTGCTGCTATCGGCATACATGTGTATTTGCCCTGCTCTATTGCCGGCTTGCCGGCCTCTTATTACCTCGTTCAAATTTACCCAAACATCAAATCGCCCATCAAAAATGGCTCGTTCAAAATCAAAAATCATTCGCATATTAGCCCCTATTTTGGCTTGGGCAGGATCATTCGTTTCGCTCATTATTATTAAATTGCCCCCCAAATTCATTTGTGAAACACCGCCTGAATTATTAAAACTTGCGCCCAGTTCTATCATAGCTTTGTAAGCATTGCCTGTGGGTGCAATGGCATACATACGAGCCATAAAACCAAAGCTTGCATTTCTATCAGGTATTACTGTGCCGCCGGTAGATGTGTTACCAATTACTGAAATATCAGGCACCGCATTGTTTCCTATAGTATTGGCCGAAGGCATATTTTCCAATCGCATTCCATAATAAACCGCCCCACCAAATCCTGTAATATTAATGGCTCCCGGTATTAACGGAATCCCCGGTCTTGGTATTCGGGCACTTCCATCTACATAAAAATAGGCCCTGTTATTAACCACCCCAAATTGAACAATAGCCTGAACCTTTACCAAAGGTCTAAATTCAGCATTAATATATCCTCTTATTCCATCGCCGTAAGTGGCATTATTGGTATAAAAATTTAAACCACCATCAATAGAAACAGGCCCAATGGTTCCTTTTACACCTACTCCCTGGCAACTAATTCCTGAAAATTCTACCAGTAATGGTTGGTTTGGGTTGTTTCTAACCACGGCCATAAAATTAAGACGGGTAGAACCCCCAAATGTATTTCGTTCGCCTAATAATTGCACCTTTACACCAATGGATAAACCAACTCTAAATCCTGGGCTGCGATTGAATTCACCAGGCCCTGGTTCGGTAGCAGTTACAAATCTAAAACTATCCAAGGTTACAGGAAATCCACCAGCTTTTTTATCAGGACTTGCAAAACTAAGCGCATGACATTCTACAAAGGGTCTTCGGTTTTCAATGGTCAATCTTTCAAATCGCATCCCTCTAAACTCTATGGGGCCTATAGGTTCTATTCGCCCTTCAATGCTAATGCTTCCATCTAGTACTGCTAAGGCTCTAAAATCTTCTCCCGCCCTTTTGGTCAACTCTATTCTTGATGTTGGCGTCAGTCGCAGCACAGCAGGATTAATTATAGTAGCTTTTAAGGTATCCTGTGGTTGGATAAGGCATTCATAGCCAAATTGACCCAAAGCATTTCTATTTAAAACCATTCTGTAATCAATTGGTCGAACCGCAATTGGAACTATCACATCTCCATTTAATCCGGCTCTTCTAAATCCATTGCTCACTATTTCTAAATAAACAGAATCAATACCAAATCCCCAGCCATCCATATTTCCATCGCTTACATTTATAATGTTTCTTCCTAATAAATTGCCCGAAAAACCGGTTCTATCAATAATCATATTATTGGCCGAAAACATTAATCTTCTGTCGGGGGCACTATACGTTTTAAAATTTTTGGGAAGCCTAACAGATAACTGTTGCATATAAAATCCTTTAAAACTTGCACCTGCATTGGCATACCCAACAGGAAACTGCATGTTTTGGAAATTGACATTACTGTTAAAATCAAAAATTATATTTTGAGGAACAAAGCCCCATTCAGGCAATCCTGTTAGTTGAAAAGGGTCCATATCCAGGCGCAGCATCCATTGATTTACACCTGTCACTACAGCATGAAATCGAGCCTTTACTATTCCGGCAGCTGCATCTCCTGTTATACTATCAGGAACAAATACATTTCGGCTAAACCTAAATTCGCCTTTAATATGCAAGGCTTTAAAACCATTACAATCCCAGCTTACAAAAGTTCCGCTATCGCGGGCCGGTATATTAGTCGCGGAAAATACCAATCTAACATCGGGCGAAAAAATCAAATGTTTATCCTGTGGATTATACAATCTACCTTCTCCTGCATTTATTCCGGAAGGATGAAAACAGATATCACCGGCTGCCAATGATAACCATCCGTTTAATTCAGGGTAATCAAAACTTGCCATGGCATTAAGAGTAGCTCGCTCAGCCGAGAAATGCATTCCAATAATAGCAATCGTATGTCTTACTCCATTTATTTGATTATCCAAACCCAGAGGCAAACCTATTTCGGGATTTAATCCTCTTATTATACTCACCATTCTTTGGGCCGTACCCGCCAGGCGGTTAATTTCTTGTGCCTGAGCATCGGTAAGACCTGCGAATGTTGCACCCTGTCGTGCCATTTCTTCGCTAATTGCCATGGGAGCATCATTAACAGCGGTTGCACTTCCTGAAAATACCTGAAATGCGGCATTGCTTTGAAGGTTACTAAATAAAACTCTTACACGGCAACCCAGCATTGGAATCTGAATTGTTCCTTCTCCATTATAAGGGGCAGAAGCATTGCTCAATCGGGAAATTATTAGATTAAATTTACCAAACCGTACCGATTGACCTATTCTTAAATTTGAAACAGCAGTTCTATCTTCAGGCAATTCCGACAAACAATCGGCAATACAAGATAATGGCGTCCGACGCACCGAATCTCTTCGCATTGGTGCATTACCACCTATTCTAAAACTATAAATTTCAGAAGTATTATATCTTTCTCTTTTATCGGCTGTTCTGGGATCGTTGAGCCAGGTTACCCGCCAATAATACCAGCCTGTGTCTCTTAAATTAAAGGATTTACGAACTTCCTTATATAATTCGTGTTTTATATCCGATTCGTTTTCGGTCATCAAGTCAAATTCTCTTCCAACGGATTGGGTAAACGTATCAATTTGATTGACCTCTTCAAAACTTTGACTCCTTGACAATTCAAATAGAAATTTTTCATTAACGCGGCAATTAAAAAACCGGGGAGCATTATTTCTCTGGGCTTGCACCGCCGCAAACGGAGGAACAATATGCAGCGGCGGAGTGCCGGTAAAAAAACTTATTTCCACATTTCCTGCCAATATGGTACTGCCATTTTCTGGCGTTAATAAATTGGGTACAGGCATTCCGGTTTTAAAATCGCCAATTAATGAACCCTGAGGCTCATTTGCAGTTCCAGCCACTCTACAATTTATATTTAAATTAAATTCATAGTTTTTTCCTCTGCGATAATCGGTAACCGAAAGCCCGTTTTCTGCCAATCTATTGATAGCAATATGCTGTGATTGGTCTTGGGTCATTTCGGCAAAAATTAATCGTCTTTGGGTTTGCAATGGGCCACGGGGCCAATCTAAATTTCTTGTATTATTTTCAACAGGTGCTCCACCGCTTCGCAAAGAATATTCACTTCGCAGATGTGTAATGTTATCATTATAAGGATCCCATTTTATTAAAACAGGAAACGATTGAAAGGGAATGGTTGTTCCAGCCACCGGATAAATCTGTGTTAAGGTTAGCGCATTTCCTCCATTATTGGCATTGCCCATTCCGTATGTAAAACTGCATACTTCGCCATATCCCCTGTTTCTAAATGTTTGTGCCGGATTGGAAGCCTGAACCCGCAAAGCATACTTTTGTCCTTTGGTTAGTTTTGGGGCTGTATTGTCTAAAAGTATAAAGTTGGTGTTGGTTGTGGTTTCATAAAAAACAGGAGCGGTAGCACTATTTATCGCATTATTTGGGTCACGATTGGAAGGATTTATTTCAACAATGGTAACTTTATAATTGGTATTAGGATTGGCCCCTACTGGATAATACCAGGCAATCATTAAATTTTGAAATTGACCCATGGCATCTATTTCTTCCGTGGTTACTGTCTCCCCGCATTGAACTGTGCCAATAGTTTGAATAATTGGAGGTTCAATGTATTCAATATTTAACTCCGTGCAGCCTGCCGGAGCATTGGCACTTAATAAATTTTGAGGCATCCAGCCGGGTTGATTATATTCATATGCTTCAATACAATAACTGTATGATCCTTCAGGAATAATACGGGTTCTTACTATTTCATTTTTATCTACACCATCAAAACCAATGGCATGTTCTCCAAAAAATCCGGCTAAATCGCCAGCGTTTAAGAGTCTGGTTTGATTAGGGGCTAATTCGATTGGAACGGCAGGAGTAAATTCATTTTTAGTAAAAATTGAAACGCCATTATTACCTATAAGTATCGCTCTGAGTTTTATGGATTGTAAGTTGCTTGTGAGGTTAGTAATACTTATGATTTGAAAATTGGCATTTTGCCCAACATAATCTTCAAGCCTTTGGCTGTGTGGCGGTGGCATAATTACACTAATGGCAATGGTTTGAGCATAACCTTTTGAAATTAAAAGCCCTAAAAAAATCACAAATTTTAATCGCTTAATCATATTTATTTTATTAAAAACTATACATATATCTAACTGTCAATCTTTGTTCATTAAATGAATATGAGCTGATATTGCTCCCGGTATTTTTAATAATATTTACGCCACTTGTAAGCGTATTTTTTTTATTAATGGAATAACTTAAATCTCCGGATAGATTAGCAATAGTGCCATCGCTTTTGTTATTGCTATTGCGAAATTGGATTCCTGTGCTAAGGTTTAATTTCAAGTTTTGCTTTTTGTTCGTTACGTTTAAACCAATATTAGGGCCAAATGAAAGCACTGAATTGTTTCTGCTTATTACTTTTGAACCCATAACAGAAAAACTATAGCCATATTTTTTTTTAGAATTATTAAAAGAGTAATTAATCGAGCTAACAATAACATTACTTTGGGTAAATCCTTTAGTAACTTCATTTCTATCATCCATTACAGATAAATTAACCATACAAAGCAACATTTTGGTTGTATTGCTCTTTATGGATTGAAATCGAACATTGCCTCCCATATTTTGATTAATGGTGCTTACTCTAACACTGTCGTTTAGCAAGACCCTTCCGTTCTGTTGGCTGGTCCCAAAATTTCCATATTGCAACCCGAATCCAAAGTTTTTGGAAACCGTTGCATTAATATTAGCATTGAGTAAAGTGCGTGTTGTGGTACCTTTTTTATAACCGAAAAGGTTGTCATTTCGCCTGCCGATTGTGGTACTTAAATTTAATTTTCCTTTGGCAAAACTAACCGAAGGGCTTAGCGTTATGTCTTGCAAATCGCCTTGAATATAGTTGCTACCATACGTTTCAAAATCGGGTTCAACATATTTATATTGCCCCCGAATTCTAAATTTTTTAAACGAATAACTTACACCTGCCTGGCCTCCGAAGTAAAGATGGGTGCCATAATTAACTACAATTAAATTATTGATAAATTGGGGTATTTGGCTTTGCAAATCCGATTCGCTGTCCGTTCTTCTTTTATCAATTGTTAAAGCACTTGCACCTGCATCTATATCAATAATGCAATTTTTGAAAGGGTTAAAATTCATTTTTAAACCCAGGCAAATATTCTCCCCGGGGGTGCTTCCTATAATCGAATCGGGCAGTGACAAACTGTGTTCATCGTCCCATCCTTTAAATAAAATCAAATCGAAAAAATTAGCCTTTCTCCCGATTCCAATTTTGGCTGCTGCACCCATCCTTTTATAGGTTGGAAATAAATTAGGCAATGAATAATCGGAATGTGAGGTATCAAAACTAACAGCTTTCCTGAATCGACCATACATAGCTCCAAACCTTAATATTCCCGGATTAATTTCAATACCTCCACCTAAAAATGTTTGCCCTGTCATCGTGTATTGGCTAAACATCATATTGCGATAACCAATATGCGCAGTAAACCATTTATAGTAAGGGCTTACACCATATTGATTAAATGGCTGAGAAAAATCACGCTGTTGCTCGCTAACTGTAAAACTGAATGGAAATGTAAAACTATAAAGTTGCAAAGTAGGCGAGCCGTTTAAATACCAGCTAAACGGAACGCCTCTTTTTTCTAAATCAGATCCGCTATGGTTATAAACCCAGCCCCCAACTCCCACAGAGCCATAGAACTTTACAGCTTTTGGCTTACCTATTTGCGATATATCTTGACTCGCAGAATAATAGTTAACTAAAAGACAAGTGCCTAAAAGGAAATTTTTTATTTTCCTTCGCATACCACATTAAATATTTGAACTTTTACATTAGTAAATATACCATCTGTAAATTGAATGCCCCTGGCGCCTAATAACCCTTTTAATTTTCCGGAAATGGTTCCACTGATCACGGCTGAGTTTTCATCAATATTCTCCCATTTAGTAATATTTACCGTAAAGTTGGTTTTTTGTTCTGGAAACTCCGGGTTATTTTGACATCCTTGTAATTCTGATTTTGAGTTATCACCCGTTGAACTGCCGCTAAATAAGGCATCCATATCCTTTAAAATTCCGGTGCCAGCGGCAAAGTTTTTACAATGAATTGTTAGTTGCCTGTTATCAGGTAATTGGTTGCAAACAAACGCCAATAAAAAATAAGGTTTGCCAGAAGGATCCATCATTTTATGACCTTTGGCATAATACAATGCACCCATAGTAGCTATGCTTGCAGTAAACTTTTTACCTTCAATATTGGCTGTAAATATTTGTTTATTGGTAGAAGAAATCGAAGAAGGTTCAATATTATCATTGGAAGGAGGAGTTATAATTGTGCCCTTAGACACAATATACATTTGAGCACTAAAATCGGATTGTATGGTATCAAAATTATACTGGGTTTGTGCAAAATATATTATTGAACCATTGGCTTTATTTTCACTCGCAAGGCTCTCAAATTTCATTAATATTCTTCGGGTTCCTGCAAGCAACTCAAATTCATCATTCGCTTTAAGATTTAATTTATTCGAATCTGCTATTTCCAGGCGAACCCTGCGCCATTGGTTGGTTTTTATTTCATAAAAACTAAAATTTTTTACTTTAAAAGTAAATGTTTTCGGAGGATTAGACGAAGAATTGCCGCAGGCAAATAACATCGCTAATATTAGGTATGAAATTATTTTGTTCATGAACAAATGAATTGAATTAAAAATCAATTCAAATATTCAGAATACCGTAATAGAATAATCTTGTTATTTAGTATATGGAATAAAAATTTAGTATTTGGCAGAAAACAGCAGATTAATAAAGCGGAAAACCCTTCATCAATGAATGAACCTTTTCGGTCACTGATTTCAATTTAGCGTCATCATCGCGATTCATTAATGCATAATCTATCAATTCCACTATCTGCGGCATTTCGTTTATTCGCATACCCCGGGTGGTAATGGCTGATGAGCCTATGCGGATGCCACTGGTAACAAAAGGGCTTCGGGTTTCAGAAGGAACTGTGTTTTTATTAATGGTGATATGGCATTTTACTAATGTGTCATCCGCCATTTTTCCGGTTAGGTTTTCGTCTTTGGCTCTAAGGTCTATCAGCATCATGTGATTGTCGGTACCGCCACTTATTATTTTATAGCCCCGTTCAACAAAGGCTTTGGCCATGGCTTTTGAATTAGCAATTACATTTTGGGCATAGGTTTTAAATTCGTCTGTTAAGGCCTCGCCAAAAGCTACGGCTTTGGCTGCTATTACGTGCTCCAAAGGGCCACCCTGAGTTCCCGGGAAAACCGCCCCATCTAATATGGACGACATTTTTCTAACGTTTCCTTTCATATCGGTCAACCCCCATGGATTATCAAAATCTTTACCAAGCAGAATTATTCCACCTCTAGGACCACGCAAGGTTTTGTGGGTGGTGCTGGTTACAATATGGCAATGCGGCATGGGATTATTTAATAACCCTTTGGCTATTAGGCCCGCAGGATGCGAAATATCAGCCATTAATAAAGCCCCAACACTATCCGCCGTTTTTCGTAATCGGGCAAAATCCCAATCGCGGCTGTAAGATGAAGCTCCGCAAATAATCAATTTTGGTTTTACTTCTTGAGCCTTAGCATCCACTTTTTCCCAATCTATAAGTCCGGTTTCTTTTTCTACTCCATAAAAATTAGCTGAGTACAATTTTCCCGAAAAATTTACAGGGCTGCCGTGGGTTAAATGCCCGCCATGCGATAAATCAAATCCTAATATAGCATCACCCGGTTTTAGGCAACCCAACATTACGGCCGCATTGGCTTGGGCACCTGAGTGCGGTTGCACGTTGGCCCATTCGGCACCAAATAATTGTTTTATTCGGTCAATGGCTAATTGCTCTACAATATCTACCACCTCACAGCCACCATAATATCGTTTGCCGGGCAAGCCTTCTGCATATTTATTGGTGAGCACACTGCCCATGGCTTCCATCACCTGTTTTGATACAAAATTTTCGGAGGCAATTAGTTCAATGCCATCCTGTTGACGGGTTAGTTCTTGTTGTATTAAATTAAATATTTGGGTATCACGAGTCATGCTGCAAACCAAAGGGTTTTAAGCAAAAAATCCTAATGACAAAAAGGGAGGTTAAGAAAGAGGTTTATATATAGTGTTGAAGGAATAATCCATTCTACATAAACCTTATTTTCTATTTCTGGAACTTGTAAGATAAACCTATTCCAAATACTTCTTTAAACTGCAATCTGGGACCAACTTTAGTTAAGTCGTTTTCATCAAGGCTTATTTGAATATCATGGTCATAAATAGCATTGACAAATAAGCT
>JBJXDS010000023.1:0-4944 GCA_046154525.1 Bacteroidia bacterium | reverse complement strand
TAGAGGTGTTAAAAAAAATAGTGTTCCATCATATTTTTTTCTATTCCGATTCCGACTCATTAAAACCGGAAAGTAAGCCGGATTTAGATAAACTGAAAAGTATATTAAAGGCAGATAAACAGTTATTCATTGAAATACAGGGCCACATGAGTTGTCCATTATCAAAACCCTTAAGTTTTTTACAAAAAAGATATAACCATGAACTTTCATACAAAAGGGCCCGGGCCATATATACCTACCTTTTAAAACAAGGAATTCCTGCTGGGCAACTTTCATTTAAGGGAATGAGCAATTTTAATATGATTTACCCCGAACCTAAAAACGAGCAGGAAGCTGATAAGAACAAGAGAGTGGAGGTTTGGAAATTGCGGGTAGTTCCGGCAAATTAAAAATTATACTTCTACATAATCCAAATCCTTATCAAAAGTTTCTTCTGTAAAGTATGCGGCAATTAATGTTATTATAATAACAAATACTCCTGTTACAATACCGCTTTTTACAATATCCCAACCATAGCTTTTCTGAAACAAATTTAAAAACATAATATTTATCAATGGCAGAGCGCCCCTTACCATATTGGGAATAGTGGTTGCTGCTGTTGCCCTTAGATTGGTGCCAAACTGTTCGGCCCCCATAGTAACAAAGATGGCCCAGAACCCAGTACTAAATCCCAGCATTGCACAAGCTATATACATAGTTGAATCCGATTTTATGGCTCCGCTAAAAAAGAAAATACCTGAAAGAATGGTGAAAAGATAGAAAAGGTATAAGGCTTTTTTGCGGCTTTTAAAATATTGACTAACAAACCCAATCAATATATCGCCAACAGCAATGGCAGCATAAGCATACATAATGGCACGGCCTGATTCTATTTTGTTTTCACCATAAAATGCACTTGCAAACCGGTTACTGTAATTTACCAGTATGCCTATAACATACCAGGTAGGCAAACCGATAAGTATAGCCAGGATATATTTTTTAAATCGGCGACCATTTGTGAAAAAAGATAACAAGTTACCTCTCGAAACATTTTGTTGTTTTACATCCTTAAACATTCCACTTTCGGCCACACTAATCCTCAGAAATAATAACGCTATACCCAGGCCTCCTCCAATTTTATAACACAGACGCCAATCGTTGGTGTAGTTATAGGTAAAATAGGCAAAGACAGCTCCAAAAAGACCTATCCCTGCTACCAGAGATGTACCTATTCCTCTTTTTGTTTTGGGTAATAACTCACTTACTAATGTAATGCCCGCGCCTAATTCGCCGGCCAATCCTATACCCGCAACAAATCTTGCATAAGCGTATTGATCAGTTGTTTGAACAAACCCGGTAATAAAATTGGCAATTGAATAAAGTATGATGGAGCCAAACAGAACAGAAAGCCTTCCTTTTTTATCACCCATAACACCCCATACAATTCCGCCTATCAATAAGCCTACCATTTGCCAGTTTATTATTTTTGTACTGGCCGCCAATACAGCTTTACTGTCACTTAAGTTTACCCCTAGGCCAGCCAAGCTTGGTTCTCTCACAATAGTAAATAATAGCAGGTCATAGATATCCACGAAATAGCCCAAAGCGGCTACAATTAAAGCTATATTAAATATTTTTTTATGGTCTTGGTTCATAAGAAATGAGGTGGCTAAAATAGTCTAAATTTTAAAAGCTCAATAATCAATATTGGGATTTGTAACATTTATTTTATTATAAAACTATGGCATACAATAGCAGCAGCTATCGAGGCATTTAAACTTTCGGCTTTGCCAATGCGTGGTATAGTAATTTTTTGTGAGGCAAGATTTTCTATTTTATGGCTAATACCGTTAGCTTCATTACCAATAATAATAATTCCTTCTTGTGGTTTTAAAATGGTTTGAATTTCAAGTCCGTTCATTACACAAGCAAACGAATTGTTTTTTTGTTTTTTTAAAACGGGTTCTAGTTCGCTATAAATTACATTTACCCTTGTAAACGAACCCATGGATGAAGCAATGGTTTTAGGATTATACAAATCAACAGTATCGGGCGAGCAGATAATATTTTCGATTCCATACCAGTCGGCAATTCGAATGATGGTTCCCAAATTACCAGGGTCCGATATTGAATCGAGCATTAAGGTGAATTTTCCGTCAAAAACTACCGAGTGAATAAATGTTTCTTTGAAATTGGACACAGCAATAATACCTGGTGGAGTTTCAAAATTGCTAAGTTGCTGAATTTCTTTTTCGCTTAAAATCAATAGGTATGGGGCAAGTAAGGCTCCTCTAGTTTTATCAAAAATTTTTTGGGTAACTAAAATTTCGGTTATATCATATTCGCTAAGGCATAACTCTAATACTGATTTTTCACCTTCCACCAAAAATTGACCATATCTTTGCCTGTATTTTTTTTGTTTGAGACTACCAATTTCTTTTTTTCTTGCGTTTGAAAGCATCCTGAGGGCAAAAATACTCATAATAGTGAGTATTGCTATTTTGCTTATTAGTGGGTGTAATGTTCTAAGATTTGTACCAAAAGGAAAATCATTGGTAGACCGCAACAGGGTAAAAATTGAGGGAAATGAAAAAATAGAAGATCTAAATGAGCAAATTTTATTGGTGCCTAATCGCAAAATGTTGGGCGTGGTAAAATTTAACTTATGGTCGTATTATTTTGGTCAGAAGGCCTTTAAAAGGGATAGTGTGGTGGGGAGGATAAAAACAAAAGAGGGTAAAAAGAAGATTATTACCAGAGGCAAAAAAGTTAACAAACTAAAACGAATTTTTACTGAGATAATTGGAGAAAAACCGGTTTATTATGACAGTATAATGGTGCGAAGGTCTGAAATAAACTTAAAAAACTTCCTGTATCAAAAAGGGTATTATAATGCATCGGTTAGTTCCACTGTTAAAACCTATCTCAAACGATCCTATATAACCTATAATATTACACCACGTACACCCTATGAAATTAGGAAAATAGAATACAATGGTTCAGATATTATACTTGATAAGGCTGCGAATGAGTTTGGAAAATCAACAAATCTGAAAATTGGCGACAGAGTGGATGGTGAAAAATTAGGCCTGGAACGAGATAGATTAACCTCTGAATATAGAAATCATGGTTTTTATTATTTTAATAAATCGTTTATCGAAATATTGGTAGATACCGGTGGACATAATAGAGGGGCGAATGTTTATTATATAATTAGCAATCCAGGAGGAGTAAAAAATGCCAGCCAGCAAACCATTCAAAAAGTAGTAGTGGAGATGAATTTTAGGCAACAATTTGGGCGACGTGATACCTTAACCTTTCCTAAGGAAAACGGTATAAAATATTTATTTAATGGATATAATATTAAACCAAACATTATTAACAGATCGGTATTACTAAGGCCAGATTCATTATTTTCTCAAAAAAATCTGGAAGCTACCTACAATAAGCTTATCGGTTTAGGACTTTTTACCTCGGTTAATATTTCGGTTTTGCCCTATAAGTCAGATACTACGAATAAAATATTGGTGTATATAAATCTTACCCCTTCCTCCAAACATGATTTGTATTTAGAACCTCAAATTATTACTTCTGATAAGCAAACCGACCTTAACTCACAAGACAATAATCCTCGGAATTATGGGTTGGCTGCAGCAATTACACTTAACAACAAAAACGTTTTGCGAAATGCTGAAGATTTTAATATTAAATTTAGAACGGCAGCCGAAAAGCAATTTGGAAGTGGCAGCGGAAGATCTGTGGTCTTAGAATTTTTTAAAGATACAATTGCCAAATTTAAAGCCGCCAACTTTGAAAGTAATTTAACCTTTGAACTTTTGTTTCCCAAATTGGTAGGATTAAGAAAATTAGATTTAAAACCATATTTGAAGCAAAGTCGTACTTCTATTAACCTTACATTATTAACTGAAATAAATTCAACTTATGAACGAAAATCATTGCCAATAAATTTTACTTGGCAAACAAGATATCAAACCAAAGATAAACAGTCGTTTAATTTTTATTATTCTCCTATTCAGTTAAGTTTTAATAAAGCTAAAATTGACACAGGTTTTTTAAATCGTTTAAACACTTATGACAGTTTACGCTTAGTACGTTCATTCCGGAGTTATATAATTGCATCGCAAAAAGCTTCGGTTGAATACAACAATATGTCTAAATCGCCTAACCTTTATTGGAATATTAGAAGTACCTTATTTGAATTGTCGGGAAATCTGTTAGAACTAGGTTTTAGAATAGCAGGAGAAAAGCAACAGGAAAAGACCATAAGGAATGTCCAGTATTTTCAATACTTTAGAACAGATATAGATGCTACGAGGTACCGAATATTTGGCAAAAATAAAACACTGGTGCTTAGGGCTAACCTTGGCTTTGCTTTACCCTACGGCAATTCGGTAATAATGCCCTTGGAACGGCAATTTTTTGTAGGTGGGAGTAATAGTTTACGCGGTTGGAGACCACGTGTACTTGGTCCTGGAAACTATAACGACAACAGCGAAATACAGTTAGATAGAACCGGAGATGTGATGATAGTGACCAATGCCGAATACCGTTTTGCCATTGCCCCCGGAAAGGCCGACGGAGCTTTTTTTTTAGATGCAGGCAATATTTGGTCTTTTGGCCGCAAGGCGAGTATCGAATCAAAATTGACCGCTAAATTTTATAATCAGTTGGCAATTAATACAGGGGTAGGATTTCGGTTCAATCTCGATTTTTTTATTCTAAGGTTAGATTTTGGAGTTCCTTTGCACGATCCTTCCAAACCTGAGGGTGAACGATTGGTTGTTAGAGAGTTTAAAACTTTTAGGTGGGGAATAGATAATATTAGACCCTCTTTAGCTGTTGGGTATCCTTTTTAAAATAAAATTGAGGTTTTGATTTGCTGCCACTTCTTACACAATTAAATTTTAATCTTACAACATTACGGAATTTAAGGTCTTACAAGGT
>JBJXDS010000022.1:0-6824 GCA_046154525.1 Bacteroidia bacterium | reverse complement strand
AAAAATATCGTTTTTATAACCCAATAATGCAAAACGATACACATATAGCTGAGTTAAAAAGACAACTTTACCAATTTGAAAATATCCCATTTTATTCAATCATCGTATTTTACGGTGACTGTAATTTAAAAAATATAAGTTTTGTTCCTAAAGGGACTTATGTTGTAACATCCTCGAGAGTATCTGAAGTTATGAAACACATTGTGAGAGAGAATAAACAATATAATTATTCTAACTTAAATGAAGTGATTCGAATATTAAGCGAAGCTGTTATGAATGGGGGTGATTTAAAAAATCAAATTCAGCACAGCAAAAATATTAATGATATGCTGGGTTCAAATAGAATATTTGATTAAAACTCCCAACTAACGGTAAGTATTAGCGAAGCGATTCTTGTGACGTTACACTTGATGTTCCAAATCGGAACATCAAGAATTAATAACACCTTTAATCCCTCAATTTCTCCACTTCCTTCTGATAATCAAACTGCAAATCTTCGTGCAATTTTTCAATGGCTTTATTAATTTTTATTAGTTGTTGGTCATATAAATTGGTAAGCAATGTATTGCTGGTATTTGAATATCTGGCAGTTTTCATTTTCAGGCTAAAGTAAATAAGCAACTCCACTTCGGTTTGTTTTATACCTGAAAATTTTATGAACTTATTGGTTGATTTTAAAATTTTGCGAAGTGATTTTTTAACAATGTACAAATTGGTTTTGGGTAGATTAATAAATTGTTCGTCCATATCAGCCTTCACTTTTTCAATAAAAGCCGCTTCATCATGGGCATCAAAAAGCAGGTAGCTGAGTAATTCTTTATTTTCCCGTTTGTAGCGTGACAATCGCAAACACAACTCAGCCAATTGCTCGGGGGGCAAATAGTTCAGTTCTTTTTTTATGGTGTTTAATGCAATTGATTCCATTTTTAAAAAATAGCGCAGAGGTTCACGTAAAAGTGATAGAGATTTACAGAGTTTTTTGTCTGTGAATCTCTATGTTACCCCTGCTTTTCTCCGTGAAACAAAAGGCAAAAGTAGTTTAATAAATCCCCAATCGTAAAGTTGCTTTAGTTTTGGTGTATTACTAATTTTCGCCATCCCTAAAACTTCAAAAATTGCAGAACCTAAAATTAATCTTACGTTTCGGGAAATTAAATAATAAGAAAAAATTTACCACGGAGGCACAGAGAACACAGAGGTTCACAGAGGTTTTTAATCCTTAAAACTTAATTTTTCTCTGTGCCTCCGTGGTAAAAAATCTATTTTATCTTCCCCAATTTTTCATCAATCCCTGTAAGCCTATAAAGCAACATTTCATTCGTACTTAACTCGTCAGGCATTTCATTGGTAAAATAATATTTGAATTTCCATATTTCTTTTACCTCCCCAATTTTAACTTCGTATGGCGGGAACAAGGGATTTAGGGATTTTAAAAGAAGGTTTTGTTTTTTGCGTATCTGGTTATAAATAATTTTAAATACCGCACCGTCGTTTTCCGTAAGTATTATACAGGCATCGCCATCCTTTATCCCATCCCAGTCCTGTACAAATTCACCAATAATATAGGTACCCGATTTTATGGGCAGCATGGAATCTCCTTCTATTTGGAAAGCCCTATAACTGCGGTCTTGTGATAAAAATGGCAACTGAAACACCGGGAGTTTTTTTATAAACTCAGGGTCGTTGTAGCCTGCCGTGTAACCGGCCCGTGCTTTTATAGGAACCAACTCAATATTTTCTTTATTGTCATTATTTACGGTAGTTGCCATTACCCGCAGCTTACCTCCCGATATATATACATCTTCACCCGATTCCAGTTGCCGCAATTGTAATTCACCTAATCTTGAGAGATCAATATTAAGAAGCGTATCAATGGTAAGTTTAAAAAAATCGGCCATTTGCATTAGGGGCTCTAAAGTAGGTGTGGTATTTCCCAATTCGTAGCTGGCCAATTGGGTACGTTTTATTCCCAAATTATCGGATAGTTGCTGTTGACTTTGTTTTAGCCTGGTTCTCAGGAATTTTACATTATTATTTAAAAAAAATTGGCGGGACATATTTTTATTGTTATTATTGATAACAAAATTATGTTATTTTAAATAACAAAACAAGCGAAAATTGGAAAGCAGATTATGAACAGATGGTATTTCAATTGAACCACTTATTTGTCTTACCCATAAGCCACATCTGCGTTCCAATTTTTAAAAATATGCCATGAACCGCAATATTGTCCATATAGATTTAGATTCTTTCTTCGTATCGGTAGAAAGATTAACCAATCCCGCATTGGCGGGCAAGCCAGTATTGGTTGGCGGTACCAGCGATAGGGGAGTAGTGGCATCGTGCAGTTATGAAGCCCGGAGTTTTGGTATTCATTCGGCCATGCCTATGAAAATGGCCCGGCAGCTTTGCCCCGAAGCTATTATTGTAAGGGGTGACCACGGAGAGTATAGCAAATATTCGGACATCATTACCGAAATAATAAGCGAAGATGTTCCTCTTTATGAAAAACCTTCCATTGATGAATTTTATATTGACCTTACAGGAATGGACAAGTTTTTTGGGTGCTATAAGCTGGCCACTGAGCTGCGGCAAAAAATAACAAAAAATACAGGATTGCCCATTTCATTTGCTTTATCTACCAACAAAACGGTATCGAAAATTGGGACCGGTGAGGCTAAGCCTAATGGGCAAAAAGAAATTCCATTTGGTACCGAAAAAGGATTTTTAGCACCATTATCCATCCGTAAAATACCGATGGTGGGTGATAAAACTTACCAGCTGCTGCGGGGTATGGGTGTAGCCTGGATACACACGTTGCAGGATATGCCTGTAGAACTAATGCAACAGGTATTGGGCGAAAACGGAACAGTGATATGGCGCAAGGCCAATGGCATTGATAATTCGCCGGTGGTGCCGTATTCCGAACGTAAGTCCATTAGTACCGAACGCACGTTTGATAAAGATACCATTGATGTAAAAGCTTTAAAAAATTTGCTGATAGGGATGACGGAAAAACTAACGTTTCAATTGCGCAGCGAAGACAAACTTACGGCCTGTGTAACTGTAAAAATTCGTTACTCCGATTTTAATACCTATACCATGCAAGCCCGCATTGCATATACGGCCCTCGATTATGTGCTTATTGAAAAAGTAAATACATTGTTTGATAAGCTTTACCAAAAGCGAATGCTTATAAGGCTGATAGGAATCCGGTTTAGCCATCTGGTACAGGGCGGCCACCAGTACAATTTGTTTGAAGAAACTATTGAACAAATAAACCTGTATCAGGCCATGGATAAAATACGGAAACGCTATGGCAAAAATTCCGTAAACAGGGCTGCAGGTATGGATTTTGAGCCACATGATTTTAATTCGTTTAATGGAGTGAGGAAATGAGACGATTTGAAAATTTGGAGATTTGGAAATGGTTAAACCGCACGTTTTATCATTCCGACGACGGGAGGAATCTTTTCCAAAGAGATACTTCGTGCCTCAGCATGACAGATCCGCAGCAATTCCTAATTCCTAATTCCTAATTCCGGATTCCTAATTGTTACTCAACTGCCACACATATTACAGTTTTTGCTACGGCACCTTTTCTATAGAAGGCCTGATAGAAGAAGTACAAAAAAAAGGCTACAACACCTTTGTATTAACAGATATTAATAATACATCGGCTTGCTTGGATGCTATTCGCCGGGTACAGGAAATAGAGGGTTTAAAAATTATGGTTGGTATTGATTTTAGAAATAATGCCCAACAGCAATATATTGGAATAGCAAAAAATAATGAAGGGTTTAAGGAACTGAATGAGCATCTTTCCGCTCATTTGCACAGTGGTACTAATTTTAATGTCATTGCTCCCGAATTTAATAATGCCTTTATCGTTTACCCGCTCAATGCCTACAAAGGATGGAAACTGAAAGGCAATGAATTTATAGGTGTTTCAATTGCTGACTTGGCTACATTACCGTTTTTATCGGCAAAGCATCATAAAAATAAGCTGGTGGTTTTACAAACTGCAACCTTTGCCAATAAAAGCCGGTTTAATGCCCATCGCTTATTACGGGCCATTGATACCAATAATTTATTGAGCAAACTGCCTATGGAACAGCAAGCCAAAGGAACAGAAATGATGTTGGAAAAAACGGAATTGTATGCGGCCTATAAAGATTACCCCGACATTATTAAAAATACCGAAACCCTTTTAAACGCTTGTTCCATTGATTTTAAATATGGCAAACTTGCCAATAAAAATTTAAAATGCTATACGGGCAGTATTGAGGATGATGTTCAACTGTTGCGGAGCGAGTGTTTAAAAGGGTTGAATTACCGCTACCCAAATCCTACTCCTGAAATTTTGCAACGCATAAATAAGGAACTGGATGTCATCACCCAGCTCAATTTTTCATCCTATTTTTTAATAAACTGGGATATTGTAAACTATGCCCGCCGACAGGGCTATTATTATATAGGCCGGGGAAGCGGAGCTAATAGTATCCTCGCTTATCTGTTGCGAATTACGGATGTTGACCCCATAGAACTCGACTTGTATTTTGAGCGCTTTATTAATGTGCACCGCCATAATGCCCCCGATTTTGATATGGATTTTTCGTGGACAGATAGGGATGATATTACCGATTATATTTTCAAAACATTTAACAGAAATAATAACGTGGCCTTGTTAGGGGCTTACAATACCTTTCAGCATGATGCCGTAATTCGTGAACTGGGAAAAGTTTTTGGTTTGCCTCCCGGCGAAATTGACCGATTGCAACGGGAAGCTAAATTGCCAAAACCCAAGGTGGATGATATTGGGAAATTGGTCATTCAATACAGCCACCTGATTAAAGGTTTCCCCAGTCATTTAACGGTGCATTCCTGCGGTATCATCATTTCCGAAAATCCCATCACCTGCTATACCGCCACCAGTATGCCCCCCAAGGGCCACCCCACCACGCAGTTCAGTATGCTTGAAGCCGAGGATTTTGGTTTGTATAAATTTGACATCCTTAGCCAGCGGGGTTTGGGGAAAATAAAAGATTGCCTCACAATTGTGAAAGAAAATAAAGGCGTTGACCTGGACATTCATAATGTAGCTGAGTTTAAAAAGGATGAAAAAATAAAAGACCTGTTGCGGGTGGGCAATACCATTGGGTGTTTTTATGTGGAATCACCCGCCATGCGGATGTTGCTGGCCAAGTTGCAGGCCGATGATTATCTAAGGTTGGTGGCGGCCAGTTCCATTATACGGCCGGGGGTGGCCAAAAGCGGTATGATGCGGGAGTATATTATTCGCTATCGCAATCCACAATTGCGTGAAAAAGCCCGCAATGAATTACCCGAATTATACAATTTGCTGGAAGAAACCTACGGGGTAATGGTGTATCAGGAAGACGTTTTAAAAATAGCCCATTATTTTGCCGGTCTCACCCTGGCCGAGGCCGATGTACTAAGGCGGGGCATGTCGTGGAAATTTAAAGACCGGGTAGAATTTAAGATTGTAGAAGATAAATTTTTTGACAACTGCCGCACCAAAGGCTATGAGATGAATAGGGTATCCGAAATATGGAAACAGATAGAAACCTTTGCCAATTTTGCGTTTTCCAAAGGCCACTCGGCCAGCTATGCGGTGGAGAGTTATCAGGCACTTTTTTTAAAAGCTTACTATCCCTTAGAATATTTAGTAGCTACACTTAATAATGGCGGGGGCTTTTACCGTCAGGAACTCTACATCCACGAAGCCCGGATGCACGGAGCCACAATTATGCCACCCTGCCTGAACAACAGCAATGTGCTTTGCACCATAAAAGGCAACACAATTTATCTCGGCCTGTGCATGATTGCCGAATTGCAACAGCAAAACATACAGCAAATATTAGAAGAACGACAACAAAATGGATTATTCCGTGATATGTATGATTTTGTAAAACGTGTGCCGCTGTCCATAGAACAAATGCGGCTACTTATCCGTGCCGGGACTTTTAATTTTACAGGCCGCAATAAAAAAGAATTGCTTTGGGAAATACACGCTATGCTGCAACCTGTAAAACAACCTGTCCGCATCAAAGAGTTATTTGAAGTAACTGTAAAAACATGGCAATTGCCCACCCTTATTAATTCTAAAATTGATGAAGCCTTTGATGAAATAGAATTATTGGGGTTTTCCCTCTGTTCACCGTTTGATTTATTAAAAGATAAAATGCCTTGTTTGCTTACAGCCTCCGATTTAAAAAATTATCTCCATCAAAAGGTGATGATTGTAGGCCACCTTATTACTATAAAATATGCCCGAACCAGCAAAGGCGACCGCATGTATTTTGGCACATTTGTAGATACCGAAGGTCATTGGATAGATACTGTACATTTTCCACCAAGTGCCAAAGCCTATCCTTTTATAGGCCCCGGCTGCTATGAACTAAAAGGAAAAGTAGTGGAAGAATACGATTTTGTGAGTATAGAAGTGGACTATATGAAAAGGAGGGAAACGGTGGATAGGGAGGCTTTTGTTGAGGATTGATTTTGATTTTTTTTATGTCTAACCTTGATGTCCCAATTTGAAATATCAAAATCGATTCCCATTTGTCATTAATAAACTTGAGGAACCAATTTGGCTCCTCAAGTATTAAAATTCTTTCAGTAAGTATAGTCAAACTTGATGTCGCATTTTCTGAAATCCAAAGTTTTTTATCTCTGTACTTTTATCTCTGTACTTTTATCTCTGTACTTTTATCTCTGTACTTTTATCTCTGTACTTTTATCTCTGTACTTTTATCTCTGTACTTTTATCTCTGTACTTTTATCTCTGTACTTTTATCTCT
>JBJXDS010000021.1:0-6055 GCA_046154525.1 Bacteroidia bacterium | reverse complement strand
TAACTTCAATCCCCCAAAGAATAATAAAAAAACGTCCAAGGTTTTTAAAACCTCGGACGTTTAAAAATAATCATATAAATCCGCAAATCAGGTTAATCAGCGGTTAAGACAATTTATCTCAATATATCTCGTGCTATCACCACTCGTTGAACTTCCGAAGTACCTTCATAAATCTGGGTAATTTTAGCATCGCGCATCAGGCGTTCTACGTGGTATTCTTTTACATACCCGTATCCACCATGAATTTGGATGGCTTCTACCGTGGTTTTCATGGCTACTTCGCTGGCAAATAATTTGGCCATGCTGGCGGCTCGGTCATAATTCAGGTGTTGGTCTTTTAGCCAGGCGGCTTTCAGGCAAAGCAATCTGGCTGCTTCTATTTCGGTAGCCATATCGGCCAGTTTAAATTGTATGGCCTGATGATTTTTTATTTCAGTGCCAAAGGCTTTGCGTTCTTTACTGTATTTAAGGGCTAATTCATAAGCACCACTGGCTATTCCCAAAGCCTGTGAAGCTATACCTATACGGCCTCCACTCAGGGTTTTCATGGCAAACTTAAATCCAAAACCGTCTTCACCAATGCGGTTGGCTTTAGGCACTTTCACATCCTGAAACATGAGTGAATGGGTATCGCTTCCACGAATCCCCAATTTATCTTCTTTTTTTCCAACAATAAAACCCGGCATATCTTTGGTTACAATCAGGGCATTTATTCCTTTATGTTTTAGCTCGGGATTGGTTTGGGCCATTACAATAAATGTATCGGCACTACTTCCATTAGTAATCCAGTTTTTGGTTCCGTTTAATAAATAATAATCACCTTTGTCTTCGGCTAAAGTTCTTTGTGAGGTTGCATCCGAGCCGGCTTCAGGTTCTGATAAACAAAATCCTCCATGGATAGTTCCCTGAGCCAATGGTTTTAAAAATTTTTGTTTTTGTTCTTCGTTTCCAAAGTTTTCAAGCCCCCAGCAAACCAATGAATTATTAACCGACATAACCACCGAAGCCGAAGCATCAATTTTTGAAATTTCTTCCATGGCCAATACATACGATACAGTATCCATGCCACCACCGCCATATTCGGGTGAAACCATCATTCCCAAAAAACCCAATTCGCCTAATTTGCGGACTTGCGCCAAAGGAAATTTTTGTTCATTGTCACGTTCTATTACTCCGGGCAATAATTCAGTTTGGGCAAATTCACGGGCTGCCTGCTGAATCATTAGGTGTTCTTCGGTTAGTTCAAATTGCATTTTAATTTTTTTGTATTGGTGCAAAAATAATTAATTGGAGGTGGAATAGTAAAGTATATCCTTATTTAGACCAAGTTAATTATCAGGGTTAAAAATTTTGTAACCTTGAGGGTTGAAATAAAGTATTATCAAATGACGTTATTAAAAAATAAACTAATTATTATGCTATGAAATGCTCATCCTTCATCTATTCATTGTTCGTGTTTTTTTTATTTTCCAACCCTGTAAATGCTCAGAATGAAATAACTGTAAGTGAAGCTCTTAAGGACTTAAACAAAGCCGAAATAATCCAGTTTGATTCGAAAACGAATAGTGAAAAAAAACTGTATAAGAAATGGAAATCGTACCCGCAAATTTCAAAAGTTATCATTAGTGAATCGTATGATACGTTAAAACTAAATGCTCTTATAAATGAAATTGCAAAAAATGAAAATATTGAAGAAGTAAATATTTCCGTTGGTAAGCGGAATAATTTGCCAGGGTCATTTACAACCCTTTCCAAAATTTCAATTTTAAAAATTTATAATTCCACAAATTTCAATCAGGAAAATAGTCTTGTGCCTTTGGCGGGACTAATTAAGCTATCCGGCTTTTCATGGATAAATAATAATTCGGTACTTCAAATAAATCTTGCAGCCCTATTTCCAAATTTAAAAACCGTTGAATTAATTGACACAGGATTGCAAAATGTGTTGGTAGCCGGAAGCAATTTTTTAAAAGATATAGATTTGGAAAGTCTTACTATTTCTGTTTCCTCCATTAATGAAATGGTTATACCTGAAAACTTATTGAACACCGTTTCAAAACTTAATTTGATTGATTTAAAAAAATATAAATCAGAAGAAAGCCAGCCCGATTTTTTGGAAATAGACAATGACCTTTCGGTCAAGTTTTTTGTGGTTGGGGATAAAACTATCCTGATTGAATATTTTGGCAATTCAAGTGTTTTGCCCGAGAAAGAAAAAGTGGCCATTCAAAAAAAACTGGGTGGAAAAGAAATTGCGGAATGGAGGGAAACAACATTTTCAAAAACCCCGGAACCGGATTTGCCTGCCTCACCAATTGCTATTATTGAAAATGATGTTAGCACTAATTTTGAACACAAGAATCCTTCTGCAGTTCCACCCATAAAAACTCTGGTACTTCCCAAAACAACCTATTCCATTAACACGGCAACTACTACCAAAATAACCCGCGAAAATGGAACTACTATTGAAATACCCCAAGATGCTTTTGCCGATAAAAACGGAAATAATGTGAACGGAAATGTTACCATCACCTACAAAGAATATTTAGATCCTCTTTCGATTTTTGCCAGTGGCATACCCATGACCTACGATTCAGGCGGGGTAAAAAATACGTTTACCAGTGCCGGTATGTTCGAAATTTATGCGTTTAACGGCAGTGAAGAATTGCAATTGAAATCTGGGAAAAACATTGAAGTGCAATTTGCCTCCATCAACGATGGAACCAATTATAATTTTTACCAATTTGATGAGGCTAAAAAGGCATGGAAGTATGAATCGGGCGATTTGGAAAAAGCGGAAATTGACCCGGCCCGGCAAACCAATAATTTTAGAAATGTTTTACGAAAAGAACGTCAAAATCTCTTTTTATCCAATGAAGTAATAGGGGATTATAATTTTGATACCACCTGTTTTCAGGGGCGATTTGACGATTTAAGGTATTTCAATTTGTTGGATTTCGGAAAACAAACCGGCAAGGTTTCCTATTGGTCCAATTATTATGAAATTGATAAGCGCGAGAAGCATTTTTTGATTAAATATTCACATAATGAATCAAAAAATTTGTTTAAAATAACCAATGTTTCAAAACCCTCGGGCGATTCTGTAAAACATGTTTTGTTTACCTTTAATAACAATACGATGCTGGCAAAATTTCCTGAGCTTAGAACCTTTTACGGGTACGTTTTTTATGCCGAGGATTTTGAAAAATATAAATACTTTAAGGAGCATTATTTTAAAAATAAAATTTATTCTGATGTGCGGGTGGAGTATAATAAAGGTGATGAGTATTGCACTTTTGTTTTAAAAACCCCAACCGGATATGTGGACCTGAGAGCCAATATTTTGGATGTAAATAAAAAAGGAAGGTCGCCGTATGTTTTCCTCCATTTTAATAGAAAATATAAGTTTTATAAAAAGAAACTGGCACGACGGGAGAATGATTTTAACAGGGATATTGAAGATAGAAAAATGAGGTTTAACAGGAGACGAAACAGGCCAAGTACCAGTAGTTCACAATTTGCCGCCGATACTTCAAACTTTGGAAAAGTCACTTGGTCGAAACCTATAAATTCTTCACGAAGGGCAACGCTTGTAAAAACCGGACTTTATAATTGCGATGTGCAGTATGAACCCGTGGATGCCGTTATTGTTGATTTAAATCTTAAAAATGAATCGGACAGTTCCATAAAATTTGATAAGATTTTTACGTTTGACAGGGATATGAATGGATATATGACGTTTGACACCAAAAAAGTGGTGGTTCAACCCAAAACTACCATGGGAATAATAACGTCAACCGCTGCCGGGATTTTATATTATGTAACCAAAACAGGTTTGGAAAATAAAGATTTCAATAAAAAAGAAGTGGATATTAACATGGTTGAATCAACCGGTGAAATAAAAACCATTAGCGATTTGGCCAGGCTTTTCAGGAGGTAGGTTTATATCAAATTATAGTTTCTTTTTGAACCACATAGAAACATAGGTATCTAAGGATTCACATAGGATTTGTTATTAAACCTATGTGGTTTTCTATGTTTCTATCTTCCTATGTGGTTCAATTTTGTAAATCATAAGGTTGTGACAATACCCCCTTTTATTTTGAAACGGTGTATTCAATACCCGCCAAAAAAAAGCTTCGATTGTTCCAAAAATTAAACCCGTAAAAAGTGAATTCAAGATTAGCTTTTGGTATCTGGCAGGCCAGCTCCAGCCCAAAATCATAATATTCTTTATTTATTTTTTTATCCAAAGGCTGGGTGGCTTGAAACGAAGCTCCAAATTCAAAATTGCGTTGCGTGTCATACAAAAGCTGCGACCAGTTGGAGTAAAATCCTTCTTTGAACCGGTTTTTAAACGGCAACTGATTTTGAAAAAAAATATCCCAATGAGGGGTTTTATGCCAAATTTCGAAACCGGGCGAAGTGCCTTCAAACTTACCAAACATGCCCCCCAGATAGGGCGAAAATTCGGTTTCACTGGTTTTTGAAAAATTTTTATAAAACGTCATCCCGGCATACACCGAAAAAGTTTGGTCGTCTTCATAATTGTAGCGCATTTCGCCATAAAAACCCGTACTGCTTTTTACATTTATGACAGGGCTTAATTGATACCCATAGCCCGAATAATAACCGCCATATAATGTACCGGTATAATCCTGGGCACGGAGCAAACCAAATTTAAAAAAAAGAAAAAGAAATAACCAGTATCTCATATTTTAAGGAGATTTAGTTACCTCCTTTTTAAGTTTATAGGTCAAATATAGAATTGGTTTTATTTTAAAAATATGTTGGGGTATTATGATTGTTGTGCACAAGTAAACCGTCACCTATCTTAATGAGGTTGTATCCTTGTTTAACAAAATCCGACAGATGTGTTTAAAATCTAAAAAAATACCAATTCGATAACCAAATAAATTTTCAAAACCTCTAATTTAGCAGTTTCAAATTATCTTACATGAGCAAAGAAACTGTGCTGATAATAGGCTCTTGCGGGCAGGTGGGCACCGAGCTTACCGAGGCCCTTCGCAATTTATACGGAACGGCTAATGTTATAGCCTCGGACATACGAAAACCCGAAACCGATTTTTGGAAGGAAGGTCCTTTTGAACTGTTGGACGTGTTGGACACTAATAAAATAGAGGAAGTACTAAAAAAATATAAACCTACCCAGATTTATCATTTGGCCGCTTTGCTTTCGGCCACTGCCGAAAAAAACCCAAAATTAGGCTGGCGGTTAAATATGGATGGCTTGTTTTATGTGTTTGACGCAGCCATTGACCATGGAGTTAAGCGCTTGTTTTGGCCAAGCTCCATAGCTGTTTTTGGACCCAATACCCCCAAACAAAATACCCCGCAACATTGTGTAATGGACCCTAACACTGTGTATGGAATAACCAAACTAACCGGTGAGAGGTATTGCGAATATTATCAAAAACGCTATGGGTTGGATGTGAGGAGCATCCGCTACCCCGGGCTTATTGGATATAAGGCTGATGCCGGTGGGGGAACCACCGATTATGCGGTGGAAATATTTCATGAAGCATTAAAAAATGGCAAGTACGAATGTTTTTTAAGTGAAAATACCAGCCTGCCCATGCTCTATATGCCCGATGCGGTAAAGGCCACGTTGGATATAACCCATGCCCCGGGTGATGAAATAAAAATACGTTCATCATACAATATTTCGGGGTTTAGCTTTACCCCCCAAATATTGGCCGATAAACTAAAAAAACACATCCCTGATTTTGAAATTACCTATAAGCCCGACCACCGCCAGGCTATAGCTAATAGCTGGCCCCAAAGTATTGAAGATACCGAAGCCCGAAAAGATTGGGGATGGAAAAATGATTATGATTTGGATGCCATGGTAGCCGATATGCTAAAAAACCTGGCCCCAAGGTACAAGTCAATCCAAATTTAAATTTTGCCTTAATTTTGCCAATGATTTTTAAAATTATTATATAACATGCAAAATCTTAAATTTTCCAGCATTGCCATTACCATGGTTTTATTTTTTTCCTGCGGCAATACGATTAAAATTGTTTCAACCAAT
>JBJXDS010000020.1:0-2696 GCA_046154525.1 Bacteroidia bacterium | reverse complement strand
GCAACCGTTAATATGCCCCTAAACAAAACCATAAAACGTGAATTAGAAGTAGCTATTTCAAAACATTCCCAGCCTGTTTGGTTTAGGATAATGAAATATATAGTGTTGGGAATTCTTATTTATTTATTATGGGGCAGTTTGTGGCTTTGGATTGTGTTGGGTGTCCTTTTGATTTTTTCCCTATCCCTTCATTTTTGTTACCGGTATAAAACTGCAGGTTGGAGCAAAAGCTATGGAATGTGGAATTATGAAAAAAACAAACCAAAGGAATAAGAGGTTAGGTATTTTCCCCAATTTCCTGTACGCCTAAATCAAAAATTAAAATAGAAAAGCGTTTTCTGTTTCTTAAAAACGGTGACGAGGTTTAAAACCTCTACGACGTTACCCACATTTTTGTTTATATCTTTTGGATAGCAAAATCTCTTTGCGATTTAATTTCGCGTTTTAGTTAAAATACATCCTATTGGCCGAACAAGTAAGATATGACGAAGACAGTATAAAATCCCTCGATTGGAAGGAGCATATCCGATTGAGGCCGGGTATGTATATTGGTAAGCTGGGCAATGGCTCATCGGCCGATGATGGTATTTATGTGTTGCTCAAGGAAATTATTGATAATTCCATCGACGAACATGTGATGGGGAATGGCAAAAACATTGACATCAAAATAGAAGAGGGCAAAGCCCAAATACGCGATTATGGTCGGGGGATACCATTAGGAAAGGTATTGGATTGTGTATCGAAAATAAACACAGGTGGAAAATATGATTCAAAGGCCTTCCAAAAATCGGTAGGATTAAACGGAGTTGGAACCAAGGCAGTGAATGCTTTGAGTAATTATTTTAAAGTACAATCGGTAAGGGAGGGTAAAAGCAAAATAGCGGAATTTGAAAAGGGTAACCTCATTAGCGATAAAGATTATGACGTGGATTTGCCCAATGGCACCATCATTGAATTTATTCCGGATGATACCATTTTTAAGCATTACCGCTTTATCAATGAATTTATTGACAATCAGCTTTGGAATTATGCCTACCTTAACTCGGGGCTTACGGTAAACTATAATGGCAATAAGTTTTTCTCCAAAAATGGTTTGTTGGATTTGCTTCGCCGCAAAACCAATGAAGAAGAACTGAATTATCCCATTATCCATTTAAAAGGGGAAGATATAGAATTGGCTTTTTCGCATGATAATCATTACGGCGAAGATTATCACACCTTTGTGAACGGGCAAAATACCACCCAGGGTGGAACCCATTTGCAGGCATTTAAAGAAGCCATTGTAAAAACCATCCGTGAGTTTTATAAAAAAGATTTTGATGCGAGTGATATTAGGTCATGTATTACAGCGGCGTTAAGCGTAAGGGTTCAGGAACCCGTGTTTGAATCGCAAACCAAAACCAAATTGGGTAGTGCCGATATGGGGCCCGATGGACCAAGTGTTAAGGCATTTATTTATGATTTTATAAAAAAGCAGTTAGACGATTACCTTCATAAAAATCCAACGATAGCCGATGCCATGCTCAAGCGTATTTCCCGAAGCGAAAAGGAGCGAAAGGAAATGGCGGGTATCCGTAAGCTGGCTAACGAAAGGGCAAAAAAAGCAAATCTTCATAATAAAAAACTGCGGGATTGCCGGACTCATTTTACCGATGAAAAGGATGAAACCCGTTACAATACAACCTTGTTTATAACCGAAGGAGATTCGGCGAGTGGAAGCATTACCAAATCACGAAATGTGGATTTACAGGCGGTATTTAGTTTAAGGGGAAAACCTTTGAATTGCTATGGGCTTACCAAAAAAGTAGTATATGAAAACGAAGAGTTCAATTTACTGCAACATGCTTTAGATATTGAGGATGGATTGGAAAACTTAAGGTACAACAATATAGTAGTAGCCACCGATGCTGATGTGGACGGAATGCATATTCGGTTGTTATTGATGACTTTTTTCCTTCAGTTTTTTCCTGATCTGGTAAGAAACGGGCATTTGTATATTTTAGATACCCCACTATTTAGAGTAAGAAATAAGCAAAAAACTATCTATTGCTACAGCGAAGCTGAGAAACAAGCTGCCATTACCAAGCTAAAGGACAAAGTAGAAATAACCCGGTTTAAAGGATTGGGAGAAATTAGCCCTGATGAATTTGGCTTATTTATAGGAGAAGAAATACGGCTTGATCCTGTAATTGTAACTCAGGAAATTTCAATAGAGAAAATATTGGATTACTATATGGGCAAAAACACCCCCGAACGCCAGGAGTTTATTATAAATAATTTGGTGGTGGAAATAGATGCTGACTATTTGCCAGTAGAGGAAGAGGAAGGTGTTGAGGTTTAGATTTGAATAAGATGTACGACTTTTCCAAAGTTTAAAACTTTGGAAAAGTTAAATAAGAAAACACATCCCCCAACCCCCTTCAAAGGGGGACGGCTGACGCAAGATGATTGGACAACGAGAAATTATAATTGAAAAAATATAAAATTGATACTTTTGGGTTTAAGAAATATAAAACATAACGAACGAAGATTATCGAAGCAACGTCCCCTTATAAGGGAGGTAGGGGGATGACTTAGAACATAGAACCCCAAGCATAGTACTGCAAAAATGGACGAAGAATTACCAATAGAAGGAAACCAAAATAACGAGATAAGGCCAACCGACCCCAAGGTTATTCCTGTGGCCGGCATGTACC
>JBJXDS010000019.1:0-15828 GCA_046154525.1 Bacteroidia bacterium | reverse complement strand
GTTTTTTCATCCACACCCAGCTTTCGCGCTGGTGAGTAAGCCAGCCATCTTCGCCCAAAGCTTCCAACATCAATTTATCAAAATAACCGTAATGTGAAAACTGAACATGGCCTCCCACGTCCCAGGTAAATCCTTTATCATCCACAAAACTGGTAGCGAGCCCACCAATGTAATTTTCTTTTTCAATAATATGAAAATCTGTAATCCCTAATTCTTTTAAACGGTATGCGGCACCAAGCCCGGTAGGGCCCGAACCGATAATAAGATACTTGTATTGCTTTGGCATTTTTTTTGGAAGTGCAAACCAACATTTTTAGTTTGAAAAAATAGCACGTTAAAGCAATTATTTTCAAATTTTTATATCCTTTTATTTTTGTTTTTAAAATTGCAGCCTACATTTGTTAAGTAAAAATGAAATTGAAAAAAAAGTCGGATTTAGATGAGTTCATGAAGCTTTTGAACGAGCTCAGAGAAAAGGGGACTTCATTTAAAGATATAAAAGATCCCGTAAAATGGCAGCGTAAACAACGGAAGGAATGGGATAGAAAATTGGATTTTAAACTTAAGAATATTCCCAAATGAAATACACCCTTTCAACTCTTCTACTTTTTATGCAATTTACCCTATTTGCCCAATACCCAATAGTAACAATTGACAACCAAACCTACGGGCCAAACGAGCCTTCCATTTATATTAATCCTGCCAACCCAGCTCAAATTGTAGCCGGAAGTAATATCCATAACCATTATGTTTCATCCGATACCGGCAAAACCTGGGAGATAAAAACCCTCCGTTCAAGCCATGGTGTTTATGGAGACCCTGTGATTTATGCCGATGAATACGGCAATTTTTATTTTTGCCACCTGGCAGCTACCAAAACCAAAAAATATCCCAATTGGATTGACAGGATAGTAGTGCAAAAAAGTGATGATGGCGGCCAAAATTTTAACGATGGAAGCTATGCCGGGCATAATGGTGATAAGGAACAAGACAAGCATTGGATAGTGAAAGACCAACACAGTTTGCTGCACAAAGACAATATTTATTTAAGTTGGACTGAGTTTGATAAATACGATAGCAAAGATACAAACGACTATTCCCGTATCCGGTTTGCCCGATCGGTGGATGGGGCTGCCAGTTTTGAAGAAGCCAAAACTATTAGCGACACCGTTGGCGGCTGTTTGGATGATGATAATACATTAGAAGGAGCCACACCTGCTATTGGAAAAAATGGCGAAGTGTATGTGGCTTGGGGTGCTTTTGGAAAAATTTATTTTGATAAATCAACTGATGGGGGCCGAACCTGGGACAAAGACAGAGTTATAGCGACGCAAGATGATGGCTGGGCTTTAGATTATGACCAAATATACCGCAGCAATGGGTTACCTTTTTTGGTGGCCGACCACAGCCGGGGAAAATACAAAAACCGATTGTACCTGTGTTGGGGCGAAAATGAAAAAGGCAAAGGCGGTGAAATAAAATTAAAATACAGCGACGATGGTGGCGATACTTGGAACGATGAAATTAGAGTAAATGATAATTCTTTTGGAGACCAGTTTTTACCCCATATTGCAATTGACCAAACGGATGGAACGGTGTATGTGGTTTTTTATGACCGAAGGAATTCAGCTTCCAATATTTTAATGGATGTTTATGTTGCTTTTAGTGAAGACGGTGGCCAAACGTTTACGAATAAACTGATAACCCCTCAACCCATTGTACCTCCAGGGAAAGAAGTTTTCTTTGGGGATTATAATGGCATTTCGGCCAACAGGGGAATTGTGAGGCCAATTTGGACAGGAACGGATGAAACCTTGCAGGGAAAACTAACCATACAAACAGCTTTGCTTACCAAAGATTTATTAAAAACTAAAAATCAGGTATTGACCGATACGGTGTTTTTTAAATATTTAAAGGGGGAGGCGAATAATACATTTGTGCTATACTCTACCAAAAACCTCATTTATAAAATAAAAATAAAAGTAAAAAAGCAACCTTATTCCTTGTTTTGGAAAACGTATAAAGTAGATGGTTTGATATATTCTTCTAAGAACGACCTGGACAAAAACTATAAAGTAAAACTTAGTAGCCATATTAGTGAAAACCTGATTACAGGCAAAGGCAAAAAAATTACTTTAAAAATGGAGTTTATAGAAAAAGAAGTTTATAGAAAATATAAGCTGAGATTGTGATGATGAATAATTCATGTTTTTATGGTAGAGGGTAATTCAAAACATGAACTTTTGAATGAAGAGATTATCCTTTTAAAAAACCTGATAGGAAAAACTCTCACTTCCATTAAATGTTCCCGCATAGACACCAACTTAACAACCGAAACTAAAAAGTATGTGATACTTGATACCATAAATTTAAAATTTGAAGAGTTAAGCTACTTTATAGGGATTACAGCAGATTTCGATGAAACCAACTTTGGTGAAGATTTTATAACTCTAAATATATATGAAAACGATAAGGCAATTATTTTTAGTCCATATCAGCAAATATGGCATCGTTTAAAATCTTTTAACCTTGACATTTTTCCAAAATCAAAAATCTTTAAGATAGAAGTGTATGGCGAAAGCTATTCTATTAAATCGGATAACACAGAGATTAACCCATTTTGGAATATTGAAAAAAATAATCCCGGAAAAGCAATTATTGAAAATATTGAAACGGAAAACAAACTATTATTTTACACTGAAACCAACCAAATACTGATTGAACCTTCTGGTCCGGTTCCTTTTATTAATATTATTCTTGACGTCAAACATATTGAAAATTTTCTCTGTCAGGTAAATATAGCAAGTGAAAAAAAAATAAGGTTAAAACATTCTTTTAAATAAAAATAATTTGATCCTACTTCATCAACATCCATTTAAACAACTGCTTATAGGTTGGCTTTTTACCCATCATAAGTATGCCTACTTTGTAAATCCGTCCGGCAAGCCAAGTAAATAAAACAAAAGTTAAAAGCAAGGTGAGCATGGATACGGCCAGTTGCCAGCCCGGAGGGTCGAACGGTAAACGGACCATCATAATAATGGGTGATGTCAAGGGGAAAATGGACATAAACGTGGCCATGGAACCATGTGGGTCGGAACCCAAAATGGAAATACCTGTTACAAAACTTAATATCAACGGAATGGTAACTGGTAGCATAAATTGCTGGGTATCGGTTTCGCTATCCACCGCCGAGCCAATGGCTGCAAACATGGAACTGTAAAGCAAATAGCCCAACAGAAAATAGAATAAAAATATGATGAAATAAAACCCAATATTGACATTGGAAAATTGATCGAGTATTACCGACATTGGATTGGATTGTTGGCTGCCAACCTTTGATATTTCGGCAGGTACATCTCCCATACCAGATGCAAAAACCAATGAAATAACCAACATCAATATACCACTTAATCCAATCCAGATTATAAACTGGGTGAGAGCCACCATGGCAATTCCTAATATTTTGCCCATCATCAATTGAAAGGGTTTTACCGATGAAATAATAATTTCTACAATGCGGTTAGTTTTTTCTTCCATCACCCCCCTCATTACCTGTACCCCATATAAAAATATAAAAATATAAATAATAAAGGCAAAAGCTCCGGCAAGGCCTGTATTTACCATAGCGGTGGAGTTTACCAAATCTCCGGTATCACTAATTTTTAAAGCATTTAATTTTACATCCACCTTAAGGCTATCCAAAAACGACTGCCTTATACCTTTTTGCATCAGCCTTTGATTTTTGGCCGTTATTTCAACGGCATTTTTCAATTTACCCTGCAAATCAATGGTGGAAGATTCTTTGGTTTTAAAAAGAATTTCTTTAGGATTTTCTAAACTAAAATCCTGGGGAATTACCAACCAGCCATAAATATCTAAACCCAATGTGGACGAATCATTGTCGGTATAAATAAACTCAACCTTGGGCAGGTTTTCCAGTTTGTTTTTGAACAAACCACTATTATCAACCACCGCAATAGTTTTTGATTTTTCGCTTGTTACCTGGCTCACGGCCATTCCTATCATTACGGTATAAAATAAAGCAATGAGTACCGGACCCAAAATGGTCATTATGATAAACGTTTTTTTGGTAACACGGCTCAAATACTCGCGTTTTGTAATCAGCCAAATTTTATGCACTTGCCACCTCCATTTCTGCTTTGTCCAAATTTACTTTATCAATAAATATTTGATGTATGCTGGGCACCACCTCGCGAAACGACCAAATGTTTACCTCATTGGCCAATCGTTTTATAATTTCAACACGGTTCATATTTTCGGCTTTAAAAATCAGTTTTACATGGCCTTCATCGGTTTGTTCGCTGCTTATTTCTTCCACCCAACTTGGCCTGTTGCCTTCCATCACTAGTTCAAATTCATTTTTACTATTTTGTTTTTTAATTTCCTTTACACTGCCATCCAATATTTTTTTCGATTTATTTATCAAACAAATATGGTCGCAAATTTCTTCCACACTTTCCATGCGGTGGGTGCTGTAAAGAATGGTTGTCCCTTGGGCTTTCAAAGATTTAATCTCATTTTTAATAATTTCAGCATTTATGGGGTCAAAGCCGGTAAACGGTTCATCCAAAATTAAAAGTTTGGGCCGGTGAAGAACCGTGATAATAAACTGTACTTTTTGTTGCATTCCCTTGCTCAGTTCCTCCACTTTTTTATTTTTCCAGCTTTTAAGGTCAAATTTAACTAACCATTCCCCCGACCTGCTTTTTGCTTCGCTCAAAGTTAATCCTTTCAATTGCCCAAAATAAATCATCTGCTCCCAAACTTTTTGTTTTTTGTAAAGCCCTCGTTCCTCAGGTAAATAGCCAATTTTGTAAATATGGTCAGAATTCAAAGGTTCATCCTCAAATGTGATACTTCCGGTATCAGGAGCCGTAATTTGATTTATTATTCGTATCAAAGATGTTTTGCCAGCACCATTTGGGCCAAGCAATCCGTAAATACTTCCTTCTGGAACCGATAGGCTCACATGGTCCAGAGCCTTATGGGTTTGGTAAAATTTTGAGACTTCGATTATTTGGAGGAGAGACATTTGTGAATAAAGGTTGATTAATAGTGGTTAATTATAAATGTGGTGCGAAAGTATTTAAAAGGAGTTATCCGGATTTTAAATCTTTTTACAAATTATGTATTTTAATCGTTGAAACATTTTCCGCAGGAATTTTCAAATTTCCAAATCTTCAAATTTCTAAATCATTTTATTTTCACCTCAAAAACCTTCTTCTCCCCTACAAAACCTTCTAAGGTGTCCCCAATATTTATTTTCCCAACTCCTTCAGGCGTTCCGGTAAAAAATAAATCCCCGATTTTAAGGGTAAAAAACTGGGAACTGTATTCAATTACTTTTTCAATAGGAAAAATCATATTAGCCGTATTTCCTTTTTGTACAATTTTTCCATTTTGAACCAAATGAAAGGAAATATTGTGAACATCCACTCCCTCCAAAGGCAAAAAATCACCTACCACCGCACTTTGGTCAAATGATTTTGAAATTTCCCAGGGCAAGCCTTTTGACTTTTGTTTATCCTGAAGATCACGGGCGGTGAAATCAATACCCACGGTATAATCAGCGATATATTTATGAGCAAATTTTGCATCAATATGCCGCCCTATCTTTTTTATCCTAAAAACTATCTCTGTTTCATAATGGATATTTTCTGAAAAATTGGGATGGAAAAATGGTTCCCCTTTGCGAAGCAAGGCAGTATCAGGTTTTAAAAATAAGACCGGCTCCGTTGGCAAAGCGTTATTTAATTCCTTGGCATGTTCGGCATAGTTGCGGCCTACACAAATTATTTTCATAGCGCGAAGGTAATTTGAAGATTTGGAGATTTGGAATGCTAGATGAAGAAAAAATTATCTTCAAAAATATTGGAGGCAATTTTAATTTCGGAAGGACAAAACATCTTCAAATCTTCAAATCTCCAAATCGTTTACCTTCGCAGTTATGTTCGACCCCCACGTTGTCATTCAGGCCTACACCCAAGGTTATTTCCCAATGGCCCATCCTGATGAAGGCAATGAAATATTCTGGCATCTGCCCGAAAACAGGGGAATTATTCCCTTGGATGAAAGTTTTAAAATAAGTAAAAACCTGGCCCGGCTTTATAAAAAAGGAAAATTTGAATTAAAAAAAAATCACGATTTTCAAAGGGTGATTTGGAATTGTTCTCAACGCGAAGACACCTGGATTTCGGAAGAAATTATCGATACCTATTGCCAGCTAAATGAAATGGGAATAGCACACAGTTTTGAAACCTGGTTGGATGGAAAATTAGTTGGTGGCCTATATGGATTGGCCATTGGCAAAGTTTTTTTTGGAGAAAGTATGTTTCATACAGTAACCGATGCGTCTAAAATTGCTTTAATATTTTTGGTGGAAACTCTTAGAAAAAAGGATTTTAAATTATTGGATAGTCAATACCTGAATGATCATATAAAACAATTTGGAGCCTACGAAATAAGCCATGATGAGTATTTGGTATTATTGCATGAGGCATTAGGATAAACTTTTCCTAAGTTTGAAACTTTGGAAACGTTAAATTGCTATTTTTGAAACTCTATGTCGAAAAAGAATAATCAACCCAACCCAATTCAAAATAAACCAAAGCCTGCTCAAAAACCAAAAGGCCCAAAACTTCCTTTAAAAACAAGAGTAATAAATTTTTTAAAAGAAAAACGTTCTTTTTTTATAACGGAACCTTTGGCTTCTATAAAAAATGAAGAGAACAAAAATAACTGGTGGAACGGGCAACATCCATTTTACCGTTTAATATTTGCTTCTCTGGTTCTCTTATCTTTTATTTTTATTCCTTACTTAAGTTTTGATTATGGAATTACCTGGGATGAGTTTGAAGACATCGGCTATTTCAATGAAGTGTTGGCTTACTACACTTCTTTTGGGGAGGACAAACGTTGTTTGGATATTGCAGGAAAATTACCGGGACATGAGGTAAAAACTGCATTACTTCCGCATTTGGTAAACTATGGCCCGTTTGTAAATTTAAGCAGTGCTTTTGCCAATAAATTTTTATCCCCTTTTGGGTTGTACGAAACCCGACATTTGGTAGTTTCTTTATTTGCTTGTATTGGTTTAATGTTTACCGGCCTTTTGGCCAAACGATTGGGTAATTGGCAAACCGGGGTTTTAGCTTTTTTATTTATTTTATTAACCCCCACCATTTTTGGCCATGGAATGAACAATCAAAAGGATATTCCGTTTTTGGCTTTTTATGTGGCGTCGCTTTATTTCATGGTTAAATTTTTGGAAGAAATGCCATCACCAACCCGTGGCACATGGATTAAATTGGCTATAAGTATGGGTATTTTAATGAGTATTCGGGTAGGTGGGTTGCTGGTATTTGCTTACCTTTTAATGTTTACAGGAATTCTTTTTCTTTGGAATGTTTACAAAAAAAATCATGCATTTGATGGCAAAAGCATTTGGTTATATATCAAAAAATTAATAAAACCTGTGGGGTTGGGTTATTTTGTCGGTATTATATTTTGGCCAGCTGCTCTTGCCAATCCATTCAAACATCCATTTGAAGCTTTAAAGAATTTTGAAAAATTTAGTTTGGTTCATATTTATGAAATATTTGAAGGAAAAAAATACTACATGAAAGATCTCCCATGGTATTATGAGCCTAAAAGTATGCTTATCACTATTCCTCTTTTTGTATTGGCAGGTTTAGCCATCGCATTAATTTTATCAGCTATAAATGTTAAAAAAATAAAAATTTGGCATCTTGGTCTTTTAGTTTTTGCTGCGGCCTTCCCCATATTTTACGTTATTTATAAAAAATCTGCCTTGTATAGCAGTTGGAGGCATTTACTTTTTATTTATCCTACGGTGGTTGTGCTAGCAGCGTTAGGTTGGCAGAGCCTAATTCATTTAATAAAAATTAAATACCTAAGATGGATACCAGTGGTAATATTGGTTTTATTGGTAGGTAAGGTGGGAGCATGGATGATAAAAAATCACCCCTATCAATACCTGTATTATAACGAAACGGTTGGCGGTGTAGCCGGAGCCTACAGTTATTATGAAACCGACTATTGGTGCCAAAGTCCTCGAGCTGCCATGGAATGGCTTTTGGAACATGAAAATTTAAAAGACACCAAAAAGCGAATTATCGTAGGCAGTAATAATGAAAGTCACAGCATGAGTTATTACGCCGAAAAACAAACCGACAGCATAACTATAGCTTGGTGCCGCGATTTTGAATGGGACGAAAAATATTGGGATTATGCTATTTTTACTACCCGAACCCTAAGTCATATGCAAATGGTGAATGGGTATTTCCCGGTTAAGGGAACTGTTCATAAAATTATGGTGGATGGAATACCCATAGCTGCCATAGTAAAACGTGAAAATTTTGATTTTTATAACGCCCATCAGCTCAAAAATAAAAATATGCTCGATACGGCCTTTATGTTATATCAAAAAGCGTCGGCCTACAATCCCATTAATGAGGGCCCTTACCGTGAAATGGGTTTTATTAAAATGTCTCAAAGTAAATTGGAGGAAGCCGTACCATATTTAAAAAAATCTATCGCCCTATGCCCTGAAAATTATTATTCCTACACGTATTTAGGCTATATTTATCAGCAGAGAAAGATGAACGATTCTTCAGAAATATGTTTTAAAAAAGCCATTGAGTACAAAGAAAATATGAGCAATGCCTGGGAAGGATTGGGAAGTATTTATTTGGAGAAAAACGACCCTGCCACGGCTAAAAAGAATTTTCTTAGATCGGCAGAATTAGGGAACCAAGGGGTATATCTTTATTTCAATTTGGGAAAAGCCTACGAAATGTTAAATTACCCCGATTCGGCCCTAATGTATTATAATGTTGCTACCCAAATAAATCCCAACTTTCCCTATCCATATAAGCAAATGGGATTGATACTTCAAAAGCAAGGCAATCAGCAAGCCCAGCAGTATTTGGATAAAGCCAGGGCTTTAGGATTGCCATAAAAAAGCAATACGTTTGTAAAAGTTACACAAAATAACCCCGTTCAAAAATTGGGTTAGGAATTTTTAAAAAATAATTATTCCTTTACATAACTTTTTGACGAGTTAAGTAGTCTTAAAATTAAAATGCGGTTAGTTTATAGCATCTTTTTTTTCATTTTGTCTTTTACAAACTTGTATGCAACGCATATTGTTGGAGGTGATTTTTACTATAAGTATCTTGGTGGCGATAAATACCAAATTACCTTAAAATTATACATTGATTGTTATAATGGCAATGTAGAAGCTATTAAAAGTGATGAAACTGCTATCATAAGTGTTTTTGGTGCAAACAATAATGCACCCATTGAGTACCTCGAAATAACCCGTACTGGCCCGGTTCACCTGTTTGGTGTTGCCTATAAGTGTGTAAATAATCCGGGAGATGTTTGCGTGGATCAGTATACTTACATCTTTGAAACCAATCTTCCTAAGCGAAAAGACGGCTATATTATTTCGTTTGAACGATGCTGCCGTAACAATACCATAAAAAATATTTATCAACCCGATGGCACTGGAGCTACATACTGGGTGCACGTTCCCGATAGAGATTTGGTAGCTTCAGATAACAGTCCTATCTTTAAAAAATTTCCTCCTATTTTTATCTGCAAAGGTTTCCCTTTAGTTTTCGATCATTCGGCCACAGATGTAGATGGTGATTCACTTACCTATGAACTTTATCACCCTTATTTGGGAGCCGATAAAAGCAATCCTTCCCCTGGTAAACCTGGTAATACAGGAACAACTATACCCCCTAACCCGCCACCATTTAAAAATATATATTGGGCTAGTGGATATAATACTGCCAATCAAATGCGCGGAACACAAATACTTGAAATTGATGAATTAACAGGAGAACTTACCGTTACCCCTGATGATGTTGGTCAATTTGTATGTGGTGTAAAAGTTAAGGAATGGCGAAAAATAAATGGTGTATGGATACAAATTGGTGAAACTTTACGTGATTATCAGTTTAATGTTATTGAATGTGATGCCGTGGCTGTAGCTAATTTTAAACCCACCATTTGGTGCTCCGACACTGTAAAGTTTACCGACAGAAGTATTGGTGCCAATAGGGTTTCCTGGGAATTTGGTGATATAGCTTCTGGTTTTAATAACAACAGCAGTCAACAAAGAAACCCAATTCATTTATTCAGCAAAGGAGGTGATTATACAGTAAAACAAACTGCATGGAATACAGCTTGTAATGATGAATATTCCCTTAAAGTAAAAGTAAGAATTAAAAAAGGTTTTGATATTGGGAAAGATAAAATGTATTGCGTACCTTTTAAAACTACCGCATCTGTTCCCTGGACCGACTATAATTCAATTGTTTGGTCAACCGGTTCAAAAGCTAGTTTCATAACAATAGATAAACCCGGAACGTATATGGTGGAAGCTAAATATGGCGATTGCATTCTTAGAGACACCATAAATATTGGCTACGATCCTGTTTCATTTACACCGCTCAGGGATTCGTTGTTTTGCGATAAAGTTCTTGTAGACCTTGTAATCAAAAACCGTTCTCCTAAAACTAATATTTTATGGATTAGCCTAAAAGATACCAGTGCAAAAGTAACAGTAGATAAGGAAGGGAAATATAGTGTACAGGTGTTTAATAATAACTGTTTGCTAAGTGATACGGTTGAGTTGGTATTGGCCAAAATAACTCCTAACCTGGGCCCCGATCTTTTTATTTGCAATAATTTTTCTCAAACTTTGGATGCTGGTGTGCAACCCACCGGAACTAGCTATCTTTGGCATGATGGCAGCACCAATCAGCAATTTTATACAGATACAGCTGGCCGTTTTTTTGTAACCACCCAATTAAAACATTGTATCAAAACAGATGAAATTATCATTAAAAACTCCAAAGTAATTTTAAATATTGGCCCCGATAAACATTTTTGCGATTCCGTGAGGATTTTGGTGGATGCAGGCCCGCCAAATGAAGGGGCTATTACTACTTATGCTTGGGGAGATGGTCTTACAACTCAAACCAATTTTATTAAAACAGAAGGAAAACATTGGGTAACCAAAACCGATACTTATGGATGCAATAATTCCGATACTATCCAGTTTTTTATGACACATTCCCCAATTATTGATATTGGAAAAGATACAACCATTTGTTTGCGTTCACCTATCAAATTAACACCTGGTGGCTATTTTAACACCTATGTTTGGGAAAATGGGCTTACAGATAAAATTAGATTTGTGGAAGAGGCAGGAAAATATTTTGTAACCGTAACCGATGAAGTGGGGTGCCAAGCTACGGATACTATTGTTGTAAAAACCGACCCCAATAAACTTCCCAATACAATTTACATTCCCAATGCTTTTACACCAAATGGGGACGGGCTTAACGATGTATTTCCATTTGAAATGCCGGTGGTTTACAACGATTACAATTTAAAAGTATTTACCCGCTGGGGCGAAAAAATATACGATTCCGATTCTACCCCTAATCCCTGGGATGGGGTTACCTTAAAAGAAGCCGATCAATTGGACGCCTATATTTGGGTAGCTACCTATAAAGCCTGCGATGGTAAACGCCACACCGATAAAGGTACCATCACCATTCTCAGGTAATAATTTATTCATTTTAAAAATGCGGATTTTTAAAAATTTTTATAAAATAGGGTTTTTAAGCATTTGGTTTTTAATGCCTTTATTAATTTCCCGTTGTTCAAAAGAAAGTGTTTGCCCCGGTTCGGTAAGGGCTGAATTTAAAAATTTTGAAGGGGTGGATGGTTGCGGATGGATAATCCAATTAAAGAATGGCAGCAACCTTGAGCCAACAAATCTTTCAGAATTTGGTATAACCCCCAAAGACGGTAAAAAAATTTGGATAAATTTTCATGAGATAAGTGCCGCAAGCATATGCATGGTAGGAAAGATTGTTGAAATTGACTGCATTGCAGAAAGATAATAGATTTAAAATTTCAGGGTATAAAATCTCAATAAATTGAACTGAATTTTCTACCTCCAATTCTGTACTTTCAATTATTTTTATTTAACATTGAAATGTGGTTACTTGCCAAAATTATGAAAAACCTTTTTTTATTAATCTCAGGGTTATTGTTTTTTTCACAAGGTTATGCCGAGGAAGGCAAAACTGCTTTTTTAAAAAAAATAAAAGCCGAATCCTTTCAAATCAATGTTTTTACCAACCAATATTATTTTCCTTTTTTGGGTATGGGTAATATTTTCACATCCCAATACCATCCAGGTATTTCGGCCGGTATTGTAAAAAATATTAAGAAAAAGGAAAAAGTAATTTTTTATTATGACGCCAAGATTGGAGTTTATCATCACCGTTTTATTCAAACAGGAGTTCAATTTTATGGGGATTTGGGTTATCGAATTAATTTACCTAAAAAATTCTTTTTAGCTGGCGAATTTGGTTTAGGATATCTTCATGCTATCATTCATCAAACTAAATACGAGAGTGATGAAAATGGAAATTATAGTAAAATTAAAAGTATTGGAAAGCCACAAATGATGACCGGTATAGGTATTAAGTTAGGAAAACAAGTCAGCGTATCTAAAAACACGGGTCGTCTTTTTTTTAATTACCAGCCTTGGTTTCAGTTTCCATTTATTAAATCGTATGTACCGCTTTTGCCTAATAATTCGTTGCATATTGGTTTTGACCTAATCCTTAAATAACCATGAAAAAAATTGTCCTAATAACAATAATATTTATACTCCTAACAGGATTTAACGCCTGCAAAAAAGCCGAAGTAGACAAAACAGGAGATTGCAGCAATACAAATAACCCCAACCCTGCTCATCCAAAAGGTGCCGTAATGCAAGCAATTATTGATAAATATATTAAAAAGGGTTTGCCAGGTATCTCATTAATGGTGAGTAATGGTGATGGGGCTTGGATTGGGGTTGGGGGTTATGCAAGCCTCCAAGATCAGATAAAATATAAACCTTGCCATATAGGTAAAGTGGCAAGTATTACCAAGTTTATGTTAGGTACTTTGGTTTTTAAATTGATGGAGGATTCCGTAAATTCAAACTTGAGTTATTTGGATTTGAACAAACCATTAACCAATTGGATTGACAAAAAACTATTGGAAAAAATAGAAAATGGAACTGAGGCCACTTTACGCCAATGTATGAACCATGAATCGGGCATCTATGATATAATAAGTGATGCTGATTTTTACCTTGGGGTGCTTAATAATCCCACCAAGCACTGGACACAGGAAGAATTATTAAAATATGTGTATGGTAAACCAAAGGCTTTTAAAACCGGTGACACAGCCGAATATTCCAATACCAACACCATATTGGTAAGCATGATTATTGAAAAAGCCACCAGACGGCCACATGGAGAACTTTTGCGAGAAAAACTCTGGACACCCCTTGGAATGGGTGATACCTATTATCAGGGAAGAGAAGATTTGCCCAGTTTTGTAAGCCAGGGGTATTATGATTTATATAACAAAAATCAACTAACCAATGTATCTAATATCCTTCCCGGAAGCGGCAATGGATTTGGTGGTGTTTTTTCAAACGTGTATGATTTGCAAAAATTTATAGATGGGGTTTTGATAAATAAAACGGTTTTGAGTAATAAATCCTTGTACATTATGAAAACTTACGGTGCACCTGATGAGATAAACCAATATGGGGTTGGTATTATGAAAAAATTTATTGATCGGGGAGAAAATTATGGTCTTGGGCATTCAGGCCGCGATTTAGGTTACAGTGCCGACTTATTTTATTTTCCCACCAAAAATTTCACCCTCAACTTTTTTGTAAATTATGGTACCGATTCTGAAAGTTTTTTAAAACAAACTTTTAAGGATTTTGAAAACGAGGTTATTGATGAGATGTTGCGGTAAAATAAAGTTATTTCCACCGAAACAGCGTTTGAAGTTTTATGATTTAACCTCATAAATATTTTATTAGTTTTTATTGACAACAACAGGAGGCACATAAAGATAAAAAAGAGTCCCATCATAATTTATTTTATTCAGAAATTAATAAATAAATTATTAATTATCTCCCAATTCATTGGGATTTTTTGATTCTTCCAAATCAATTTTTAAATTTTCAGTTTTTGCAGCCTTTCGTTTTTTAATAAATTTAATAAGATAAGGCACTCCAATGAGACCGGCTAATATAATTAGTGGAATTCCGTAGAGTATCACAGTTCCGTTTACAGAAGGAGTACCGGCATAAACAATTCCTGTAAGTAATAAACCAAATATTAATAAATTTAACTTCATAGTATTTGTTTTTTAAATTAATTCAAATTTACATTTAAGTTAAGATTCATAGTTAAAAAACTTGGTCTCATTCACATCCGCATTGTTTTTCACATTCCTCCAAGGTTTCAAAAGGTACCACCCCATTGCAGCCACCCCATATAAATTCTTTACATTTTTTATCCTTCTTATCATAATAGTATTTGGGCATGTATGCCTTACATGGGCCTGCTTCGGGTTCCAAATTACACCGGTCTGATTTAATACAATCCTTGTGGCATTGTGTGATTAGCAGAATTAAAACAAGTCCCGAAAAAATTAAAAGTATCTTTTTCATTATACTGTTTATGATTTTGGGGTTGGTAAATCCGCCTCCGTAATTTTAGGTTCAATTTCGGGCAAATGCTTTTTGATATATACTGCATAATCTTTCGGGATAATTTTTTGCCCATGGGTTAGAGCATACATTTTGGTAAACTCCGCCCCAAAATAAAGTATGATGGCCGAATAATAAACCCAAACCAATATGAGGATTATGGAACCTGCCGCTCCAAATACTGTAGCTATTTTGGAAGTACCCAAATAGGCTCCAATGGCAAATTTGCCTATCATAAAAAGAAATGCCGTAAATCCTGCACCAATCAATGCATCTTTCCAGGCCACTACTCCATCAGGAAGTGTTTTAAAAATAAGACAAAACAATAAGGTAATTATGGCAAAAACGATGGCAATATTTAAAATATAAAAGACGTAAACCGTAAAATGGGGAAAGAATTTTAAAAGGCGTTCGTTCAAAAGTTCCATAAGGGCATTCACTATTAACCCCACCATTAATAAAAAACCTACGGAACCAATCATAGAAAACGACATAAGCCTGTTTTTAATAAATTTAATAAACCCTCGCTTGGGTTTAGCTTTTAGTCCCCAAATAAAATTTATAGAATCCTGAATTTCGACAAACACCCCCGAGGCACCTATTAACAATGTAATTAATCCTATAACGGTAGCAAAGGTGTTGCTTTTTGACAGGCTTACATTTTTTATTGTTTCTTGTATTTGCATGGCGGCATCGTTGCCTACCAGTCCGTTTATTTGCCCAAAAATTTCGCCTCTAATAGCTTCGGGGCCAAAAAAAACGCCACACACCGAAGTGATTATAATGATAAGAGGAGGCAATGAAAAAATTGTGTAATATGAAAGAGCGGCACTTAGTTTCATACCGCTGTCTTCAAAAAATTCATTAAATGTTTCTTTAAGCAAATACCAAAATTTCTTTCCTGTCATTGTCCAATTCATAATTGATTGAAGGATTTCAACCAATTTCAAATGTAAGACATGATTTTGTTTTTTTAATATCTCCACCAAAACTGTAATAATTCTTCCTCTTCTATTACGGGTTCATTACTATTAATATTAGGTGAACTAATTCCCTTTTGGCTGTTATCTTTTTTACGTGAAGGAGTATAAGGGAACCCGCCTAGAGTTGTTTTGGGTTTTTGTTGTGATAGTTTATTCATTTTATTTTTTATTAAATGGGGTTGAAATTATGAAACAAACGTA
>JBJXDS010000018.1:0-15187 GCA_046154525.1 Bacteroidia bacterium | reverse complement strand
CAATAAAAGACAATGGCGAAGGCATGAACGATGACGTAAAAGCCAAAATATTTGTCCCCAGTTTTAGTACAAAAAATTCGGGTATGGGATTAGGGTTGGCCATTTCCAAAAAAATAGTAGAAAATAGTAAAGGTAAAATTTGGTTTACCTCAGCCAAAGGATTGGGAAGTACTTTTAATATAAGTTTGCCTATAATTAAATCTAATTAATTAACCCAAACTAATTAAATAACTATACTTGTAGTTAGATTCAACAATGAATTCAATTTTATATTTTTATCCTAATCCCGCCTCCTTTGTGGCAAAAGATTTACAAATTCTCGAATCAAAATATTCAGTTAAAAAATTCTTATTTTCTCAAACTTCACCCGGGCAGACTCTTTTAGGTTTTATAAAGCAATTTTTATTTTTAATTAAAAATATTACAACCAAAACAGTGGTAATTCAGTTTGGCGGATACCATTCATTTTTACCCTGCTTATTTGGTTTGTTGTTTAATAAAAAAACCATATTAATATTGGCCGGAACCGATTGCGCCAGTTTTCCCGAAATAAATTACGGCAACTACAGAAAAAAACTTTTAGGTTATTTCACCAAAAAATCAATTGAATGGGCCAAAATTATTGTTCCTGTACACAAAGCTCTAATTGATTACCCTTATACCTATTTTAAAGCTACCCATACCCGACAGGGTTTTAAAAATTATACCGGAAAGCTGCGAGGAAAAATTGAAATAGCCGAATATGGGTTTGAAACTATTCCGCCAGCTAAAAAAACCGAACGAAAAATTGGGTTTGTAACCATTGCTGGATTTAACCGTGAAAATATTTTTTACCTGAAAGGACTTGATTTGATTTGTAAAATTGCCCCCTTGTACCCCGATTTGCCTTTTTTTATTATTGGTGCCAAAGGAAAATATGTGGACTACCCTGTTCCTGAAAATGTTAAAATTTTACCTTTTATAAGCGAGGAAGAAAAAACCGAAATTTTAAATTCATACACCTTCTATTTTCAATTATCCTTAAGTGAGGGTTTTCCTAACGCACTTTGTGAAGCCATGCAATGCGGTATGATAGCTATTGTATCAGATGTTAGCTCCATGCCAGATATTGTAAATAATGCCGGTTTTGTGCTTACTCATAAAGACGAAAATGAACTTAAAAATTTGGTTGATGAAATTTTAAAAATGGATTTGGAAGAATTGTCTAAGAAAAATTCGGATAAAATAAATACCCATTATACTCCTCAAAGACGGAACGAACGATTGCTGGAAATTGTAGAAATGTGATTTATATATATCGTTGCTTTAAAGAAACAGCACTGGAAACCAAAGGCAATGGAAACCAACGGAAATAGATTTACAAATTTTCGTAAAGATTTTTCAACCCCTCATTTATAGAAGTTTTTGATTGCCAGCCTAGGTAACTTTTTGCTTTGTTGATATCAGCCACCACGTCCATAATTTCATTTTTGCGATAAATTTCAGCTGAATTTATCCGTTTTTGTTTCCCCGAAATTTTAAAAAATTCGTCTATAATTTGCTGAGTAGAAACCGAAAATCCTGAGCCTATATTTATTATTTCATAATGGTTTTTACCTGCAAGGGCTTTCACAATGGCCTCACAAAAATCATTAATAAAAACAAAATCGCGTTTGGTATGTAGGTTATAAATTGAAATTTCATCTTTGGTATCATCCTTTATTTGCAAGGCGATTTTTGGCAAAAGAAAATAATTATCCTGACCCGGCCCATAAATATTGAATGGCCTTAAAACTTGAACATTGATATTAAAATTATCAGAATAAAATTTACAGAGATTTTCGGATGAATGTTTTCCATACGAATACGGGCTTGTTAGCTCTACCGGTTCCAATTCGTTGATAGGTAAATTATTGGTATTACCATACAGGTAGGAACTTATAAAAACCAAATCCGATATGTGTTGTTTACAAAATTCAAGCGAATCCAGGGTGAGTTCTACATTTTCAATAAAATACTGTTGGGGCTTATCCCAGCTTTCAATCACCTTGGTATGGCCTGCCAAATGAACTACTTTATCAATTTTAATATTGCCAAATTGAAGTTTAAAATTGACTTCGTTCAATTTTTTATAACTCCTTTTCCATCCGTAAAATTTAATTTCAGGATTATTCATGGACAAATAAGAAATTAATTTTGTACCAATAAACCCGGTGCTTCCTGTAATTAATAGGTTCATTTTAAAAACTTTTTTTGGTCGTTTTCAAATGTATCTATCGCCAATTGGTAATCGGCAGGGCGGCCTATATCTAACCAAACCCCTTGATGTGGAATTACCTTAACAGGTTGTTTTTCTTCCAGCATTTTATACATAAGGTGATCGAACCCAAAAAAGGTATTTTCAGGAATAAACTCCATCACTTTTTTATTAACTGCATAAATGCCCATGCTCACATGAAATGAATATTCGGGCTTTTCCTTAAACTCGGTAAGTTCATGGTCGGGATTGATATTTAAAACCCCATATTCGCTTTTATCCGTTCTTACAAATGATGAAATAGAAAACATCCGGTTTTCTTTCAGATGGTTTTCCATAAATTTTTCAAAATCCAGATCGGTTAACACATCCCCGTTCATTACCAAAAAATTATCGGGCAAATCATTAATTAATTTTAAAGGCCCCATAGTACTCAATGGTTTGTCTTCTATGGAATAATCTATTTTTATTCCCCATTTTTTCCCTTCCTGAAAGTAGGCCATTATTATTTCGGCCAAATGATTAACAGCAATAGTAATATGCGTAAAGCCGGCCGATTTAAGCTGATTTAGTAAAATCTCCATTATTGGCAACGACCCCACCGGAACCAAAGGTTTTGGCAAAACAATGGTGTAGGGTTTTAATCTGGTACCCTGCCCTCCGGCCAATATTACTGCTCGTTTTTCCATTGTATTTTAAATATTAACAAGTGGGGCTAATAAAAGAAATTCTCAGTATTTCTAAGTTATCTCCATGCTTGCCCCAAAAAATCGGTGCAAGCTAAGTTTAATTATTTTTATTCTACCGACATTAGTTCGGTTTCAAAAATCAAACTGGCGTTGGGAGGTATAACCCCACCAGCACCTCTTTCGCCATAGCCTAGATCTGATGGAATAAGTAGTTTAAATTTATCTCCTACTTTCATCAGTGCTATACCCTCATCCCAGCCTGGTATTACCGCTCCAATTCCTAACGTAAAAGAAATAGGCTCTTTTCGTGCATACGATTCATCAAATATCTGGCCATTGGTTAACATACCTTTATAATGAACAGAGACTTTTTTCCCGGCCACGGCCTTTTCTCCTGTTCCAGCTGAATCAATAACATAATACAATCCACTGTTTGTTTTTAGCGCCTTAGGATAATTTTTAGTTACCCATGTTGTAAATTCTTTTTCAGCATTAGCCTTTTCCATCGCAGTCTGTTTTTGTTTAGCTACTTTGGCTTCAGCTTCTTTTAATCCACAAATTTCTTTTAGCTTTTCAAACTGAGCTTGGTCTGCCACAAATTTTTCAGCATCTTTTCCTTTGCGTATAATTTTTACAGATTCAATTATATCATTTGTTTTACTTGTGTTTACAATGGTTTGTCCTTCTACTACTTTTCCAAATATGGAGTGTTTGCCATCCAACCAAGGGGTGGGTACAATGGTTATAAAAAACTGGCTACCGTTAGTAGCCGGTCCTGAATTGGCCATGGATAAATATCCCGGAGCATCATGTTTTAAACCGGGTGCAAATTCATCAGCAAATGAATAGCCTGGCCCACCGGTTCCATTTCCTAATGGGTCACCGGCCTGAACCATAAAATCCTGACCATCGCCATTAGCAATGCTTATTACACGGTGGCATTTTATTCCATCATAAAAAGGTACTCCCGCAGGTTTGGCAGTATTGGTTATTTTTCCCTCGGCCAATCCCACAAAGTTGCACACCGTTAAAGGGGCTTCTTTATAAAATAATTTGATTAAAATAGTACCACGGTTGGTGGTAATTTTGGCATACACGCCATCTTCTGTTTGTGCTGATAGTTCCAATGTAAAGGCTATTAATAATAAAGCCGCAAAAATAGGTTTTAAAATTCTCATGTTTTTTATAAAATGGTTGTTTTTAGATTACAATTTACGTTCCAAAAATAGGGGAATTATATGAATGAATCCGTCAGGCTAATTTCAGAATTAAAACTATCCTAAAATTTCTGCCAATTTATCCGTAACAGCTAATCGGCTGTAAGGTTCAGGATTAAAATCATTCTTTGAAATATTATCTAATTTCCAATTTTGAAAACTTTCTGAAATAAATCTTGAAATACCTTCCAAATCTTCGGGGTCATAAAAACCTGAAATGCCTTGTTGTTTAACCAAAGTTGCCGCATCACTCTGTTCATCACCAATACCCAAAATAGGAACTCCGGCAGCCAGGTATTCCATTGTTTTGGTGCTCACAATCAGGCGGGTTTGGCCTACCATGGGCGGACATAACAATAACAGATCACTGTTTTTCATCAAAGTTAAAGCATCCTTTCGTGGTAAAAATCCCTTGTGAATTAAATGAACATCCGGCAAATCCGTTTTTAGTTTTTCTAAATGAACAGGATGAACACTTCCAGCCAAATGCAAAAGAATTTTTGATTTATCAATGTCAACTTTTTTCAAGGCTTCAATAAACGAATCGAGTCTTTGCGTATCTCCCAGTAAGCCGATATGAGAAATTATAAACTGATTATTTTTAGTGCTCCGTTTTTCAATCCCTTCAAACATTTCTTTATCATAGCCATTATAAAGAATATGCAGTTTTTCAGGATTCTTCATTTTCTTTCTTAATAAATCAGCCATGCCCGGACCAACTGTGGTTACAATATCCGCTGAGTTTAAAACCAGAGATTCCAGTTCTTCATCTTTTTGCTTCGCAAAATTGAAACGGTAGGTGTTTTGTAAAAAGTAGATTTCACTCCATGGGTCACGGAAATCAGCCAGCCATTTTATATTAAATTTTTTAGATAAAAAAAGTCCTGCCAGATGCGTGGAATGAGGCGGGCCGGTGGTAATTACCCAATCGTAATTAAAGGTTGTAACAATTAACTCAGTACCATTTTTTTTATCAGTGAAAATAGAAGTCTCTGGTTTTATGATCTTTTCAGCAGCTTTTTTAGCATATGATACCCAGCCCTTTCGTGCATCGGGTACAAAAAAATTAGACCTTACAAAAGCCATGGCTTTACTAAAAACTCCACCGCTATTTTCGCCCAAATTGCCATAAGGAATTTCCTTATTGGTTTTCCCCGATTTTAAAAAAGAATAAAATTTTAAAGGTTCCAAAGTATTGGTATAAATGGTTTCAATATCCTTTACCATTTCCAGTTGCGATTTATCAATTAACGGGTACGAAGCCTTATCGGGATGAACGGTAATTACAGTCGGCTTATACCCCAACCGTTTTAAATACATAGCAAAATACATCCATCGCTGTACCCCGCCGCCACCGCTTGGTGGCCAGTAATAGGTAAGGATGAGGATGCGTTTTTCTGTCATTTTTTTCAATATTCTAACAAGTCTTTTATTACTGGTAATAACTGCTTTTTAGCTAAAAAATTATCTTCCAAATCTGCGGCCATGGGAATAGGGGTATCCAAACTTCCTACCCGTTTTACCGGGGCATCCAAATATTCAAAACAATTTTCCGAAATCCAGGCGGCTATCTCCGCTCCTATTCCTCCGGTTAAGGTGTCTTCATGAACTATCACCACCTTTCCTGTTTTTTTAACCGCTGCTTTTACGGCTTCTTCATCCCAAGGAATCAACGTTCTTAAATCTATAATTTCGGCTGAAATAGTATTTGCTTCCGTAATTTCAGTGGCCCAATGAACTGCCCAACCGTAGGTAATTATCGTAATATCATCACCTTGCTTCACTGTTCGGGCTTTGCCAAAAGGAAGGGTGTAATAATCGTCATAAACATGTTCCTTTATGCTCCGATACAAATGCTTATGCTCAAAAAATAAGATGGGGTTAGGGTCGTTAAACGATTGGCAAAGCAATCCTTTGGCATCAGAAGGTGTACTTGGGTAAACTATTTTCAAACCGGGAACTTTGGTAAACCAGGCTTCATTACTTTGAGAATGAAATGGCCCGGCATTTGACCCTGCACCCGTTGGCATTCGTATTACCACATCGGCCGATTGCCCCCAGCGGTAATGGCTTTTGGCCAAATTATTTACGATTTGGTTGAACCCGCAACTTACAAAATCAGCAAACTGCATTTCAACCATTGCTTTTTTTCCTCGGATGGCTAAGCCATATCCCGCACCAACTATAGCCGACTCGCAAATGGGTGTATTCCGTACTCTCCCTTTTCCAAACTGTTCTACAAATCCATCGGTAATTTTAAAAACACCGCCATATTCAGCAATGTCTTGTCCCATTAAAACTAAATTATTATGGCGCTCCATGCTCTGGCACAAGCCATCGCTAATGGCATCTATCAGTCGTTTTTCGGTTTTGGTTTCGGTAGCTGGTTTTATTTCCTGATACTGAATTTCTTGATAAACATCGGATAATTCTTCGTTGGTATCCGCTGTAATTTCAGGTTGGGCAAAAACATTTTCTAATCCCGATTCCATCGCCGCCTTTATTTCGTGCTTTATTTCCTCAATTTCTGAAGCATTGATAAAACCGCTTTCTAAAAGGTATTTTTCAAAGTTATTTATGGGGTCTTTTTTCTCCCATTCGTCAAACAAATGTTGTGGAACATACTTGGTACCACTGGCTTCTTCGTGGCCACGCATCCTAAAGGTTAAGCACTCCAACAAATATGGCCTTGGGTCGGTTCTTATTTCTTCGGCTATTTCTTTTACTGCCGAAATCACTTCTAAAATATTATTGCCATCCACCTGTTTGGTTTTTATGCCGTAACCTATTCCTTTATCAATAAATTGCTTTTGGCGGAACTGCTCATTACTGGGCGTTGATAATCCATACCCATTATTTTCTATTAAAAAAATAACCGGCAAATCCCAAACGGCTGCCACATTCACAGCTTCATGAAAATCTCCTTCACTGGCACCACCATCCCCACTAAACACCAAGGCACATTTTCCTGTATTATCCAATTTTTCGGCTAATGCAATTCCATCTGCCACACCAAGCATGGCTCCCAAATGCGATATCATGCCTACTATATGAAACTCGGTAGTGCCAAAATGAAACGAGCGGTCGCGGCCTTTGGTAAATCCTGATTTTTTGCCTTGCCATTGGGCAAAGAGTTTGGCAAACGGAATTTTACGGGTGGTAAAAACCCCTAAATTTCTATGTAAGGGTAAAATATATTCGTCTTCCTTTAAGGCTAAAGTGGCCCCAACCGAAATGGCTTCCTGGCCAATACCGCTAAACCATTTCCCTACTTTTCCCTGCCTCAGCAGGATGAGCATTTTTTCTTCAATTATCCGAGGTTTTACAAGGGCTTTGTAAATTTCTTTCAGTTCTGCCCTTGTATAATTGTAGCCGGAAAAATTCATGTGGCAAAATTAATCAGGATTTACGGATTAAAGGATGAAAGGATTTTAAAACCAAAATTTAGCCAAATACCCTTTCGGCTTTCTAACAAATGTTTATAACATTTTAATAATAAAATACTCTAAACCATAAACTTTGCGTTCTGTATTCTAATAAAGAAATTTCACATGTTTTTATCCATTTTATTACAAGCCAACGCTGCACTTGCCGATTCTACCTCAACAGCTGGAGGTGAAGCCGCCCCTATTGAAGATATAAATGTACTTTCGATGCTTATGAAAGGCGGGCCAATTATGATACCCATTGCCTTGTGCAGCCTTATCGCCGTTTATATAATGGTAGAGCGGTATTTTAATATTAAAAAGAAATTTAAGATTAATCAAAATTTTATGTCGAGCATTAAAGATAATGTGGTGAATGGAAATATCCCATCTGCCCTTAATCTTTGCCGCACCAATCCCACGCCAGTTTCACGTATGGTTGAAAAAGGATTGATGCGAATAGGCAAACCGCTTAAAGATATTGAAGCCAGTATGGAAAATGTGGGGAATTTGGAAATTTCAAAAGCCGAAAAAAACCTGGGAATATTAGGAATAATAGCAGGTATTGCCCCTATGCTTGGCTTTATAGGAACAATTTTGGGGGTAATAAAAATTTTCCATGATATATCAATTACCGATAATTTTAGCATAAGCACCATTGCCGGTGGTTTATACCAAAAAATGATAACCAGTTTAGCAGGTTTGGTAGTTGGAGTATTTGCCTATTCAGGCTACCACATGTTGATGCTAATGGTAGACAGACTTACATTTAGAATAGAAGCTGCGGTAATTGAATTTGTAGATATTTTGCAGGAACCCACCCGCTAATAATTTTTAAAAATTATGCGATTAAGACACAAACGAAGATTTCATGCTGAAGTAGGAACCGGTGCCCTAAACGACATCATGTTTTTCCTTTTGCTGTTCTTCCTTATCATATCTACATTGGCCAATCCCAGTGTTATCAAGGTTTTTTTACCTAAAACAAAAGTAGATCAAAGGGTAACAGACCCTCCCATAATATTAGTAATGACTGCCGATAAACATTATTATATAAATAATGTAGAGGTAGCTTTTGATGATATAGAAGGTATGCTGAAACAAAGAGTACCCGAAATGAAAGAACCCACCATTATTTTAAGACCGGATGCTACACTTAGCGTTCAGGACCTGGTGGATATAATGACCATTGGCGTAAAGAATAATATTAAAATGGTTATTGCTACACAAAAGCAATAGTTTTTTGGTATGTTAGAGCTCAACTTTCATCCATTTCCAACTTTTGATACAGAAAGATTAACCTTGAGAAGGGTTACAATGGTGCACTCCCAGGATATGTTTAATCTTCGGGCCGACATCAATGCCATGCGCTACCTCGACAGGCCCATTGCTGAAACGCTTGATGATGCCGAAGATTTAATAAAAAGAATGGATAACGATATTGACAATAATACCGGCATTGGTTGGGGTATTTTTTTAAAAAATACAAATCGGCTTATTGGCACCATTGGGTATTACCGTATGAAAAAAGAAAACTACCGGGCTGAGATTGGTTATATGTTATTGCCAGATTTTTGGAAACAAGGCATAATGAGTGAGGCCATGAAACCAATAATAAATTTCGGGTTTAATGAAATGAAGCTGCATAGCATTGAAGCCGATATTAATCCAAACAATGAGGCCTCGGCTGCCATTCTTAAAAAACATGGTTTTGTGCAAGAAGCCTATTTTAAAGAAAATGTATATTCCAACGGTCAGTTTTTGGATACCGAAATATATTCGTTGCTCATTAATTCTAATAAATGATTTACCAATGGTTAACTAAGGCTATAAACCACCATTATGAAATCAAATTTATTAATAACGTTATTTCTATTAACAACACTTATTTCAAGTTGCAAATACTGCCAAGGACAAGTGGACGGAGGGCCTTGCTCCTACGAAACAAAATTATTTCCAGCCGAGGTCATTGATATTTTTAAAATTGACAGCACGTATTCTGAGGTTTATTTTTTAATAAAAAATTATCGCCTGACTGATGAGGACATAATTACTTATTCTTCTGAGTTTAGCGGGTATATAAATACGGATACACTTCAAAAAAAGGAAATAAAAATAGGTAGCCTGTTTACGTATGAAATAAAAGATATACTAACCGGTCATTGCAGTCCGCACCTTGAGCGATTGCTTTTGATAAAATACGAATAGTTAATAAAAAAATACCACGGAGACACGGAGAATACAGAGTCTCACGGAGATTTATGAACCATTTTTTTCTAAGGATTTCTCTGTGTTCTCTGTGTCTCCGTGGTAAAAAAAATCTACATTTGCCTTCGCATTGGGTACAATTAAAAAATTAGCCGGTCAAACATTAACCTATGGTTTGAGCACCATTGTAGGCCGGTTTATCAATTTTTTATTAGTGCCATTGTACACCGCAGTTTACAATCCCCACGATTATGGAATAGTGACTGATGTATATGCTTTGGTTGCTTTTTTAAACGTAGTATTGGTATATGGTATGGAAACTTCGTTTTTCAATTTTGCGCGTAAAGATGAAAATTCTGTTGGAAAAACCTACGCCACAGGTTTTAATAATTTAATAATTACTACCTCCATTTTTTTAGTTTTAGGTTCTTTGTTTTATAAGCAAATAGCCATACCATTAGGATATTCAGATCATCCGGAATATATTCTTTGGTTTGTATGGATACTGGCCCTGGATGCTTTAAGTGCATTACCTTTTGCATTGCTACGGCAATTGGAAAAACCTATTAAATTCTCCATTTTAAAATTACTTTGGGTTGGTATCAATGTTTTATTAAACCTATATTTTTTACTTTGGGCTCCACATTTGGCAGCCAAGGGAATCTCAGCTCCTTTATTCAACCCTGAAATTGGGTTGGGGTATATTTTTATTTCCAATTTGGTGGCCAGCTTGGTCGTGTTAATTTTATTGCTACCCGAATGTTTAAAATTTGGTTTTAAAGCCGACCCTGAACTGCGAAAAGCCATGCTCAATTATGCATGGCCTTTAATTTTTATCGGCTTGGCTGGTATAGCCAATGAAATGTTCAGCAGGGTAATTCTTAAATATTTGGCACCCGGTGAGGATGGCCTATATGAACTTGGGGTATTTGGGGCTTTTTATAAGCTGAGCCTAATTATGACTTTGTTTATTCAGGCTTTTAAATTTGCTGCCGAACCATTCTTTTTCAGTCAGCATAAAAATGAAAATGCTCAGGTATTGTATGCCCGTATAATGGATTATTTTGTAATGGTATGTGTTTTTATTTTTGTGGTCACCATGCTTTTTATAGATGATTTGGCAGCCTTACTTATCCGAAACGAATCGTATTATGAACATCCCGACGGAATGAAAATAGTGCCGATTTTATTAATGGCCAATTTGTTTTTGGGCATATTTTACAGCATAAGCGTATGGTACAGGCTCACCAACAATACCAAAAAAGGCTCTAAACTTTCCATTGCCGCAGCCATATTAACTGTGGTTTTGAATGTGTTGCTCATTCCTAAATATGGCTTTTTGGCCTCAGCTTGGGCTACCCTGATAGTGTATGCATTTTTAGCTGTAGCCAATTATATTTGGGGGCAAAAGTATTATCCGGTACCTTATAATTTACCTAAGTTGGGTTTATTATTAGGCCTTGCCTTGCTAATTTACGGCTTGGCTTTTTACATCAATCCTATATTAAACATGAGTAAATGGATAGTAAACCCAGCTTGGTTATTGGTATTTTCAGGAGGATTGTACCTTATAGAAAAACAGATTCCGGATGTCGCTTTTTCAAACAATAAAAATCATAGTACTCCGTAAATCAAATAAATCAGCCGTTCAGACACTATGCAAATAAAAATTATAAATAATTCAAAACACCCCTTGCCCGAATACCAAACCCCGCAAGCCGCAGGTGTTGACTTATGGGCCAATTTGGAAGAAGAAATAACCCTACAACCTTTGCATCGCCATTTGGTAGGTACAGGTTTATTTATAGAACTACCAGTAGGATATGAAGCCCAAATAAGGCCACGAAGCGGACTGGCCGCCAAACACGGCATCACCGTCATCAACTCCCCCGGAACCATTGACTCCGACTACCGGGGTGAAATAAAAATTTGTTTGGTCAATCTTTCCAACGACCCGTTTACCATAAAAGATGGCGAACGAATAGCCCAAATGATAATAGCCAGTCACGAAACCGCTCAATTTGTTCTGGTAACTAAACTATCAGAGACCGAACGGGGCGAAGGAGGGCATGGGCATACAGGGAAGTGAAAAATTTATTTACTGAATAAAAAACAGTATGACAAAAATTGAGCATAACAAAGCCTCTAAGGAATACCATCTGTTTGTTTCCGAAGTTGTAAATCTGGTGCAGCATCACCGTGTGCTTGCTGTGCAATCCGTTCAAACTCTTTCCAATCAACTGTATTGGAATATTGGCGAGTTGATTATTAATAAGCAAAAAGAATACGGTTGGGGAAAATCAATCGTAGAACAATTGAGCAAAGATTTAACTCATCAAATTGGCGAAGGAGTAAGCTGGTCGCCCCGAAACCTTTGGTTTATGCGGCAATTGGTAGATGAATATTCAAATCTGAAACAACCTGTTTCAGATTTAGAAAAAGTGAAACAACTTGTTTCACAAGTTCAATGGGGACAAAATATTTTAATAATTCAAAAAGTAAAGGATATAAAAGCCCGTATCTTCTATTTGGAAACAACCATAAAAAATAAATACAGCCGTTCGGTATTACAACATCAAATATTAGCCGATGCATACAACAAATACTTGTTGCACCCATCTCAACATAATTTTGCCACAGCCTTGCCCGAACATTTATTAGAGCAAACACGGGAAAGCATCAAGAGCGTTTATTCCCTTGATTTTTTAGACATCAACAAACCGATTCTTGAAAGGGAACTGGAAAATAAAATGGTGGAAAAAGTAAAACGCCTGATAATGGAGTTGGGTTATGGGTTTTGTTTCATTGGCAATCAACACCGGATTACATTAGGTAAAAAAGAATATTTTATCGACTTGCTTTTTTATCACCGGATATTAAAATGCCTGGTTGCAGTAGAACTAAAAACAGAAGAATTTGAACCTGAATTTGTGGGCAAGCTCGATTTTTATTTACAACTGATTGATGAACAATTAAAGCAGCCAGATGATAAACCAAGTATTGGGATTTTGTTGGTGCCGCACAAAGATCAATTGGAAGTAGAATATGCCTTACGAACAGCTTCCAAACCAATTGGCGTGGCACATTATACCTTAAGCAAACAACTACCAAAAGAACTCATGGGCAAATTGCCATCCATTGAAGAATTTAAAAAAATATTGGGTGACGAGGATTAACAGAAACCGAACAAGGCGAAGGAGGACATGGCATACGGGGAAGTGAAAAGAGATTTGGAGTAATGGAATTATTATCAATAATGCAAGAAACCAAAATAGAAACATTTTGCCCGGCAAGCCGCCAGGAATGGAGGCAATGGCTACAAGAAAACCATCATATAAAACAATCGGTCTGGCTTGTTCAGCATAAAAAGAAAACAAATATGGCCAGCATTAGCTGGAGTGATGCCGTAGATGAAGCCCTTTGCTTTGGTTGGATTGACAGCATACGAAAATCTCGGGACAACGACTCATATATTCAATTTTTTAGCAAGAGAAAAGCCAGGGGAACCTGGTCGAAAATAAATAAAGAAAAAATAAAGCTGCTTATTGAACAGGGACTAATGACGCAAGCCGGTTTTGATAGTATTGAACGAGCAAAACAAAATGGCTCATGGACTATTTTAGATGAAGTGGAAGAATTGCTAATCCCTATAGATTTAGACCGGGAATTTGAAACCAAACCGGGCTCCAAAGACTTCTTTTTAAGTTTAAGCAAATCGGTAAGAAAATTCATGTTGGCATGGATTGTACTTGCCAAACTGCCAGAAACCAGACAAAAAAGAATACGTGAAATAGCAGAATTGGCAAGTCAAAAACTAAAACCCAAACAATTTTGATGAGAAAAAAAACTTTCGTAAAGCCAACCAATGGGTGGTAGATATGAGAATGTTTTTGTTAGTTTTGTCTCGCTTATCTGCAAGTTGGCATTAATTTTTATAACCTGACCATTCTTACTATAAAGAAAAAAAAGACAACAAGATGAAAAAACTAATCTTAAAATCAATATTCTATTTTGCGTTTCTATTACCTGTATATGCACAACAAAAATCACTTGTATTTATACCAAATATAGGTATAGGGTTCGCTGATGGAACTTCATGTTTAGCCCTTGGTGGTAATTGGGGATATCAGTTTTTCAAAAATAGAATTTCGATGTCTGTTTTATCAGGTGCTAAAAAAAGGACGGAATATAGTAATGGTGATTTTAAGGATGCCTTAATTGGAAATTTTACTTTAAATTTTTCAAGAATTTTCAAATCTAAGTCAATTTCCATAATTCCAGATTTAGGATTAGGTATTGTTACTGGTAAGTGGGCAGAAAATTCTGATGGAAACGGAGAACATCTTCAAATAGGATTTGGCTTAGCATTTGGTTGTGGTATTGAATATTCTTTAAAAGATCATTTCCTTTTGAAATTAAGTTATGATCAGGCTTTGTTATTTAAGGATTTCTCTGGTAATGGAGCAATTCTATGTGGTATTGGGTATAAACTTTATAAAAAAAAATAGACCCAAAAACAAAAAGATGCAAACAAAAATAAAAATTTCAACCATCTACAATTGCTCTTTGGAAAGAGCCTTTAAAACGCCTATGCTTTGTGATGTTTCAAAGGTTCATACAGGCTATGGTATTATGCCCAAAGTAACCCACTGCACCGATGATGAGCATTGGGGAAAACCTCGGTATAGTAAAAAGGTATTTGTAGCCAAATCATTGACACAAAAAGGCGGTTGGGCTTCGGTGGATAAAGTGATAGAACGCATAGAAAATACCTACTGGAAAATAGAGGTAAGCGATTTTAAATCATGGATGTTGGGATTTACCCAATTTGAAGGAGAATGGCAAACCACTGAACTGGAAACCAATAAAATTTTGGTAGAATATACTTACACTTTGCATTCAAACGTGGCCTTGCTGTATCCCCTAAACTGGCTGTTTACACATACCTTTTGGAAGGCTTACATGAAACGGGTATTGGAAAATATAAGGCAATTGGCTAACACTAACGAACCTTATAAATATGATTAGAATAGATAACCCTGGATATAAAAGAACCAATGCAACCCCAAATAAAAACAATCCCCGAAAAAAGACTCATTGGCCAAAGCCGTGAGATGACCTTTGCCAATAACAAAACACCTGAACTTTGGCGTGGGTTTATGCCCCGTCGAAACGAAATAAAACACAGCCTTAACTCCGATTTATTTTCGATGCAGGTGTATGATGAATCCTTCAGTTTTAAAAATTTTAACCCCCACGCATCGTTTACAAAATGGGCATCTATGGAAGTTCCCGATTTTGATTCTGTTCCTGAGGAAATGGAAACTTTTATTTTGTCGGGCGGATTGTATGCTGTTTTCTTTTATAAAGGATTGAGCACCGATACTCAAATATTTGAATACATCTATGGAA
>JBJXDS010000017.1:0-4924 GCA_046154525.1 Bacteroidia bacterium | reverse complement strand
CCGTAATACTTTCGATATCCTTAATATAATATGTCCTCATCAATAAAAACTTACCTTGCCATATTAAAAACAAAGTGACTTTCAAATTGTTTCAAATCAAAATCACGTGAATCAAAAAAACATTCTTATTACTGGTGCAACTGGTTTAATCGGTTCGGCCTTATCCTTAAAATTAAAAGAAATTGGATACACCCCTATTATTCTTTCCACTACCCGGTCTGATAGCAAATCTAACATCTACCGATGGGACCCTATCCTGAAAATTTGTAATTTGTTGCCGCATGAACCCTACCTCGGCGTTATTAATCTTGCAGGTGCAAGTATTGCAGACACAAAGTGGAACAATGCGGGAAAAGAACTTATAAAACAAAGCAGGATTGGTTCTACACTTTACCTGAAAAATGTGATAGACACTTTGCCAAACTCACCCAGGCATATAATTTCAGCATCGGCCATAGGTTATTATGGGGTAATAAGTGATGAAATAAAAACCGAAACTTCAGCCAATGGTAGAGACTTTGCCGCTTTAGTTTGCAGGGATTGGGAAAATGCAGCCCATACCTTGGAAACAGCCGATTCAAAATTATCAATTCTTAGAATGGGAATAGTATTGGCCAAAGATGGCGGGTTCTATAAAAAAATTAAAGACCTGGCAAAATGGAAAATTGCTTCACCCATAGGAACAGGTAAGCAGCCAGTGTGTTGGATTCACGTTGATGATTTGGTAAATGTATTTATTGATATTTTGGAAGAAAAACTAAAACCCGGTATTTATAATACGGTGGCTGCCACCAATACCAATGCAGAAGTAACAAAATTTATAGCTATTAAAAACGGGCAGCCATTTCTATGGCCAGCCATTCCTTCATTTTTATTAAAACTAATTTTTGGAAAAAAGGCCGAAATATTTACAAAAAGTCCTGTTATTTCCAATTCCAAACTTTTGGCTGAAGGGTATAGTTTTAAGTTTAATGATTTAACCAAAGCAATAACTAATTTATAAAAAATATATTGATTTCAATTCACTGGTTTCGTCGCGATTTGAGGTTAGAGGATAATGCAAGCCTTTTTCACGCCTTAAAAAGTGGTAATCCTGTATTGTGCCTTTTTATTTTTGACACCTCCATTCTTGAAAAACTTAACGATAAATCAGATGCAAGGGTTAATTTTATTCATAGTGAACTAGAAAATTTAAAAAAGGAACTCGAAAATCTGGGTTCAAGTCTGTTAGTAAAACATGGTGAACCGTTGGAAATTTGGAAGGAGTTAATAACCGATTTTAAAATTGATAATGTTTTTGCCAACCACGATTATGAACCATTAGCCATAAATAGGGACAAAAAAGTAAAAGATTTTTTGATTTCAAAAAATATCCCATTCCTAACTTTTAAAGACCAGGTTATTTTCGAAAAAGATGAAATAGTAAAAGACGATGGAACGCCTTACACCGTTTTTACCCCCTATTCAAAAAAATGGAAAGCTAAGCTTAACGACTTTTATTTAAACCCCTACCCAACTGAAAAATACGTTTCAAATTTTTATAAAACTGATGTCTTGTCAGGTATTTCGTTAGGTCAGCTTGGGTTTACAGAATCTGAAACTCAATTCCCCCCCAAACAAACCAGCCAAAACCTGATAAAAAACTATGAGCAAAACCGCGACATTCCTTCGATAGAAGGTACGAGTCGCTTAAGCATGCACTTTCGTTTTGGAACTATAAGTATTAGGCAAAAAGTTGCAAAAGCCTTAGCAGTTAGCGAAAAATGGTTGAACGAATTAATCTGGCGTGAGTTTTATATGAGCATCCTTTTTCATTTTCCGCAAGTTGTAACAACGGCCTTTAAACCCAACTATGATAGAATAGAATGGATTAATAATACCGAACACTATGAAAAATGGTGCTGTGGCAAAACAGGTTACCCAATTGTAGACGCAGGAATGAGGGAACTTAATGCCACCGGGTTTATGCACAATAGGGTGAGGATGATTACCGCAAGTTTTTTAACCAAACATTTGCTAATTGACTGGCGGTGGGGAGAGGCATACTTTGCCGAAAAACTGCTTGACTATGAACTGGCGAGCAACAACGGTGGATGGCAATGGGCCGCAGGAAGTGGTGTGGATGCTGCCCCCTATTTTCGCATATTTAATCCCTCTATCCAAACTCAAAAATTTGATTCCAATCATATTTATATTAAAAAATGGGTGCCCGAATTTAATACGCTACACTACGTACCACCAATAATTGATCATGATTTTGCCAGAAAACGATGTCTTGAAACATACAAGGCGGCATTGAATCCATAGCGGAACAACTGAGCTTAAAACCTGTTCTCCTACGTATAATTTTTGATAAAAAAAACTCATTGAATAAACTTATTTTTGCACCCATTTTTAAAAATCAATGTTAATAGTTTCCAATTTATCTTTAAGGTTTGGCAAAAGGGTGCTGTTTGATGAGGTAAATTTAAAATTTACTGAAGGAAACTGCTATGGAGTAATAGGTGCCAATGGTTCCGGAAAATCAACATTTTTAAAAATCCTTTCAGGCGAAATAGATCCAACCTCGGGCAATGTATCCATAATTCCCGGAAAACGAATGGCGGTGCTAAAGCAAGACCACTACGAATTTGACGAATACAATGTTTTGGAAACCGTAATCATGGGTCACAAGGAATTGTATGGCATTATGAAAGAAAAGGATGCCATATATGCTAAAGAAGATTTTAATGATGAGGATGGAATAAAGGCCAGCCATTTGGAAGAAAAATTTGCCGACATGGATGGGTGGAATGCGGAAAGTGAAGCGGGTGAATTATTGGGGTCATTGGGGGTAAGTGAAGAATTTCACTTTGCCACCATGGGTAATTTAAGCAACAATCAAAAAGTAAGGGTATTATTGGCCCAGGCTATTTTTGGAAATCCCGATATTTTAATATTAGATGAGCCTACCAATGACCTGGATATAGAAACAGTGGTTTGGCTTGAACGGTTTTTGGCCGATTATAAAAATGTAGTAATTGTGGTTTCTCACGACAGGCATTTTTTAGATTCGGTATGTACCCATACCTGCGATATTGATTTTAGAAAAATTAAAATATACGGAGGTAGCTATACGTTTTGGTACGAAGCCAGCCAATTAGCCTCACGCCAAAAATCGGACTTAAACAAAAAGAACGACGAAAAACGCAAGGAACTTCAGGAATTTATTGACCGGTTTAGTGCCAATGTTAAAAAATCGAAACAAGCTACCAGTCGTAAAAAAATGCTTGAAAAGCTAAATGTGGACGAAATAGAACCTTCGAGCAGGAAATATCCGGGCATATTTTTTAAACAGGAACGTGAAGCTGGTGACCAAATACTAAATGTTAGCGGATTAACTCTTAAACCTTATTTCAAAGATTTAAACTTTAGCCTTTATAAAAACGAAAAAATTGTTTTCCTGTCAAGGGAAAGTATAGCTATTACTAATCTATTCAGGGTAATTACGGGAGAAATAAAAGCTGATAAAGGAACCTTTGATTTTGGTGTAACTATTAATCCAGGATATTTACCCAACGATAAAGACCATTTTTTTGAATCAGATTTAAATCTTATTGATTGGTTGCGTCAATACTCGGTAGAAAAAGACGAAACCTTTATTCGCGGATTTTTAGGACGTATGCTTTTTTCGGGCGAAGAATCATTGAAATCGTGCCGTGTATTATCGGGAGGCGAAAAGGTAAGATGTATGCTTTCCAGATTAATGCTTCAAAATCCAAACCTGATGATTTTAGACGAACCAACCAACCACCTGGATCTGGAATCTATTACGGCCCTAAATAATGGGTTAAACAATTACGAAGGCACATTAATGTTTACCAGCCGCGACCATACCATTGTGCAAACCATTGCCACCCGTGTAATTGAAATTACACCTAACGGAATGATAGATAAGGTATGTGAATACGACGATTATTTGGATAATGATGAGGTGGCACAACGTAAACAGGAATTATACAACAAGGCGGTAGCCGTTTAAAAAAATTAAAATAGAATTCAACTTTAAAAAAACAATATAATAATGAGTAATTTAAAATTAGTAACACTTGGAATGATAGTAGCCCTTTTAGGTGCCGTATCATGTAAAAAAGGAGCAACTAGCTCCAAATCGCCAGAAAACCCAAAACTTGCAACCAAAATGGATAGTGTAAGTTATGCCTTAGGTAATGTTCTTGGATTAAATTTAAAAAATGCAGGAATTAGCGATTCATCCGAACTTAATTATGACATCCTAAGGGCAGCCATGCAACGCACCATTTATGGCGACTCTATCGTTTTAAAAGAAATGCAGGTGCAAATGCTATTAGAAGCATTTCAAAGAGCACAAATGGCTAAGCGCGATGCCGAAATGAACAAGAAAAATGCACCCATTGTGGCCAAAAACGAAAAAGAAGCCACCGAGTTTTTAACAAAAAACAAAACGGCCGAAGGAGTAGTAACCACTGCCAGCGGATTACAATACAAAATTATTAAAGCCGGAACTGGTGCCAAGCCAGCCGCAAGTGATAAGGTAAAAGTGCACTACACCGGAAAATTATTAAATGGCAAAGTGTTCGATAGCTCCATTGAAAGAAAAGAGCCTGCCACATTTGGTGTTAGCCAGGTAATACCAGGCTGGACAGAAGCCCTTCAATTGATGCCTGTAGGCTCTAAATGGGAAGTGTGGATACCTTCCAATTTGGCTTATGGCCCTACAGGGAATGAAGCCATCCCCGGAGGAAGTATGTTGGTATTTGAGGTGGAACTTATTGGTATAGAAAAATAAAAATTTATTATAAAATTAAAAGTGGCCCATGACAAAATCATGGGCCACTTTTTTTAAAAACCTTCAAAATATTATTTTATGTTTGCCCAAAATTTTAAAAAATAAAATTAATGAAAC
>JBJXDS010000016.1:0-4476 GCA_046154525.1 Bacteroidia bacterium | reverse complement strand
AAAGGCTATATTTGCAGCCGTAATAGAGGATATTTAAAGAGGGGATAGATTCCCCTTTTTTGTTGCAATATGGTTAGTCTTGTATCTAAGTTAAATCAATGGACATCAGATTTCCTTCAGGGGTCGGATGAGTTTTTGGTAGATGTAGAAAACAAGGAAGGCTCCACCAAATATCGGGTACTGGTAGATGGCATGGAACCAATTACTATAAAACGGTGCGCCATGATAAGCCGCTACTTATCAAAGCAAATGGAAGAAGATAGCAGTTTAGATGAAGATGATTATTTCACCTTTGAAGTATCATCACCAGGGGCCGACAGGCCGCTAAAGTTGCCAAAACAATATTACAAACACATTGGCCGACAGTTGGCCATTGAAACGCAAGAAGAAAATAAAATAAGCGGCACATTAAAAGCCGTGGAAGAAAATAAAATTACTGTGGCTGTTCAGGTTTCAAAAAAAGAAACAATAGAAGAAACAATAGAATTTAAGAATATAAAAGAAGCAAACGTTATAATATCATTTAAATAAAGAATTAAAAAAGATGAGTTTAGGAATTGGATTAGTTGAATCGTTTTCGGAGTTCAAGGAATTTAAAAACATTGACCGGGCCACCATGATCCGCGTAATGGAAGACGTATTTAGAAGTATGCTGAAAAGGCGTTATGGCGATGACAGCAACTTTGACGTAATTGTAAACGACAAAACTGGGGATGTGGAAATATACCAGCGTCGGCTTATTGTTGACGAAGGAGAAGTAGAAAACGAAATTGCCGAAATTGCATTATCAGATGCCCAAAAAATGGAACCTGATTTTGAATTGAACGAAGAAACCTACGAAGAAGTAACCATGGAAGCCTTTGGCCGCCGGTCAATATTGGCAGCACGCCAAACGTTGATTTCAAGAATACTTGAACTTGAAAAAGACGAAGTATACAAAAAATATAAAGATCGTGTAGGTGAAATAGTAAATGGTGAGGTATACCAGATTTGGAAAAAAGAATTAATGGTGTTGGATGATGAAGGCAACGAGTTAATTTTACCCAAAAGTGAAATGATACCCCGCGATTTTTATAAAAAAGGAGATACACTTAAAGCCATTGTTCTTAGAGTAGAAATGAACAATGCTTTACCCAAAATCATTTTATCACGAACCGCTCCTATTTTCCTTGAACGCTTATTTGAATTGGAAGTTCCTGAAATATTGGATGGATTAATCACCATTAAAAAAGTAGTTCGCGAACCGGGGGAAAGAGCTAAAGTAGCCGTGGAAAGTTACGATGATAGGATTGACCCCGTAGGGGCTTGTGTTGGTATGAAAGGTTCAAGAATTCACGGCATAGTAAGAGAACTGCGCAACGAAAATATTGATGTTATAAATTATACCACCAATACCCAATTATTTATTACAAGAGCTTTAAATCCTGCAAAAATATCTTCCATTAATATAGATGATACAACCAAGCGAGTGGCGGTTTATTTACCTTCCGATCAGGTTTCATTGGCCATTGGTAAAGGAGGATTTAATATAAAATTAGCCGGTAAATTATCAGGGTACGAAATAGATGTTTATCGTGAAGAATCGGAAGACGAATATGATGTAGATTTAGAAGAATTTAACGACGAAATTGACAATTGGATTATTGAAGAATTGAAAACCATAGGATTGGATACCGCTAAGAGTGTATTAGCAGTTTCAAACGAAGATTTGGTTCGCCGAACGGAATTGGAAGAGGAAACCATTTTAGAAATAAAGAAAATATTGGAAGCTGAGTTTAGTTAAAAATGAGTGCTTTTAAAAAATAAAAAAACTCAAAACAATGCTGGTATTATGAACACGAATAAATTAAACTGAAGGACTATGGCCATATAAAGGAAATGCGTCCTTCTGTAAGTTTTTTAAAAGAAGTAAGAATTAAAAAAAGGGACAGAACAGAAGATGGCAGAAGAAAAATCATATAGGTTAGCCAAAGTAGCGGGTGAGCTAGGAGTAGGTGTGCACACGCTCGTTGAACACTTGCAAAAGAAAGGTGTGAAATTAGAAGACACCAAACCAACCTCCAAACTCGACCAGACAACTTATGAAATCCTTTTACAGGATTTTCAATCGGATAAAAAGGCAAAAGACCAATCTAAAACCATTGAGGTTCAGATGAAAAGGGATAGGGATCATGTACCTGATACCTCATCATTAAAACCTAAACAACCTATAGAAGATTTAGAAGAAGAAACCGTTTTTGTTAAGGACCTCGGATCTTCTAAAAAACCAATATCAAGCAAAGAAGAAAAACCCAAAGAGGCACCTATTGAAATAAAACCTGAAGTAGTTTTAGAGCCTTTTATTGAAAGATCAAAATTAGAAGGACCTAAAGTAATGGGTATGATTGACCTTAATAAAGGTTCAAAACTCAAGGAGCCCCTTATTGAGGTTAAACCAGAAAAGGTTGAAGCCCCTGAGCCAGTTGTTGTTTCTGAAACAAAACCAATAAAGGCAGAAGAAATAGCGCCAGAAACTGCCCAAGAAAAAACCGAACCTGAGCCAAAACAGGTTGTAAAAAAAGAACCCAAGCCTGAACCCGAAGAAATATCAGCCGAAGAACAGGATGAAATTGACCATGAAGACAAAGTTATAAAAGCCAATGCCCCTAAGTTAAAAGGTCTGTCAGTAATGGGTAAAATAGTGATACCCGACCCAATAGTAAGGAAAAAGGTAGTCAATGAAGATTCTCAAAAGAAAAAAAGAAAACGCAAATTAACCGCTGAAAAGGTTGATACCAAAGCAGTAGGTAATCAATATGTTAAAAAGCCTGACTTAAAACTTGATAGTAAGCCAGCGGCTCCGGGAACCCGAACCAAAAAAGATGAAGTAAGCGGCAAGCAGGTTCAGGAGCAAATGAAGCAAACATTTGCTAAAATAGGTACTCAAAAGAATAATGCACAGGGCGGCAAAATAAGGCAAAAGGCAAGAAAAGACCGAAAATCAAGATTCCTTGCGCACCAGGAAGATCAGGTAATACAACGCGAAATTCAAAGCAAAACCATACAGGTTACAGAATTTGTAACGGCCAACGAATTAGCATCCTTAATGAATGTAAAGGTGAATGATATTATTACAACCTGTTTTTCATTAGGGATGATGATTTCTATAAATCAGCGATTGGATGGTGAAATTATAAATCTTTTAGCAGAGAATTTTGGATATGAGGTTGAATTTGTTTCGGCCGATGTTCAGGATGAAATAATTGAAGAGATAGATGACCCAAAAGATTTAATAGAACGACCACCTATTGTAACCATTATGGGTCATGTGGATCATGGAAAAACTTCCTTACTGGATTATATACGCAGCACCAATGTGATTGCAGGTGAGGCAGGTGGAATTACACAACACGTTGCAGCTTATGAAGTAACCATGGCTGACGGAAAAAATATAACGTTTGTAGATACTCCAGGACACGAGGCGTTCACAGCTATGCGTGCCAGGGGAGCTAAGGTTACTGATATTGTAATTATTGTAATAGCGGCCGATGACAGCGTAATGCCTCAAACCAAGGAAGCTATTGCACACGCCCAGGCAGCTCAGGTTCCTATCATTTTTGCCTATAATAAAATAGATAAAGAAGGTGCTAATGCCGATCGTATTCGTGAGCAACTTTCGGCCATGAGTATATTGGTGGAGGAATGGGGAGGAAAATACCAAAGTCAGGAAATATCGGCTAAAAAGGGCTTAAATATTGATAAACTTTTGGAAAAAGTATTGCTTGAGGCCGAACTTTTAGAATTAAAAGCTAATCCTGACAAGCGGGCCAAAGGAACAGTGATGGAAACCCATCTTGATAAAGGAAAAGGAGTGGTAGCAACCCTTCTGGTGCAGGAAGGAACCTTAAAAGTAGGTGATTTTGTATTAGCTGGTAGTTTTTATGGAAGAGTAAGAGCATTATTAAATGAACGTGGCGCCAGAATAACTAATGCAGGGCCATCTACCCCAGTAAGTGTACTTGGATTTCAAGGAGCTCCTACCGCCGGTGAAATATTTAATGTATTTGAAGATGAATCCAGTGCCAAGGAAATTGCGAACAAACGAACCCAACTTCAGCGTGAGCAAGGTATACGTGCTTCAAAACATATAACTTTAGAAGAAATAGGCCGTCGATTGGCGGTAGGTTCTTTCAAAGAATTGAAACTGATAGTGAAAGGGGATGTGGATGGATCGGTAGAAGCCTTGAGCGATTCGTTATTAAAATTATCGAAAGAAGAAGTTCAGGTAAATGTTATTCATAAAGGGGTAGGTCAAATTACAGAATCTGATGTATTGTTGGCTTCTGCTTCCGATGCCATTATTATCGGTTTCCAGGTAAGACCGGCACAATCTGCCAAAAAACTGGCCGAAGACGAGGAGATAGAAATCAAAACCTACTCTGTAATTTATCATGCTATTGAAGAAATTAAAGCGGCCATCGAAGGCATGCTTGATCC
>JBJXDS010000015.1:0-2957 GCA_046154525.1 Bacteroidia bacterium | reverse complement strand
AAAAATGGAAGGCATAGGGTTATTTTTACCATCGCTATACCTAATACAAGGCCGGCAATAGTATCCTTGTTTTTTTGATAATAATACCATGAAACCAATAATGCAGCTAAACAAAAGAGAAAAGGCTGGCCCAATGCCAAAGCTACACAGGTAGATTTAAAAGCAAAAATTATTAAAAAATAAAGGAATAAGCTTAATCCATTTTCTTTAAAAGATGAATAGCTGAACCAAACAATTATCAAAAGAAAAATAAAACTAAGTAACCATATAAAATATTTGACTAAAGGCCAGGTTACAAAATAATAGGGTGCTAACATTGGCACCGACCAAAAAGGATAAATAAAACCACTATCGGGAAAACCCGGAGGCTTGCTTGACTCAATTGAATTTTCAATAATTATTTTGTCCCATTCGGCATTGAGTAATTTGTCATTATAAGGATTTTCACCTTTTAACCAAAGTTTGCCACCAATATGCACATTGCGGCCATCATAAGGAAAATCAGGATTGGAATAAAGATTAAAAGTTTTGAAAAAATTTAGAATTACAATACAAAATAACACCGCTATTAACCCATATTTTAATAAAGGGCTTTGCATCTGTTACTATAAATCCTGAGCTTGAGCTACCAACTCGGCAATATCAAGCACCTGCACATCATCTTCGCGATTGGCGTGTTTCACCCCATCACGAAGCATGGTCATACAAAATGGGCAATTGGAAGCAATGATTCCTACACCAGTCATTAGGGCTTCTTCGCTTCGTTCCACATTTACTTCCTTAGTTCCCTGTTCGGCCTCTTTAAACATTTGGGCACCTCCCGCACCACAGCACAATCCATTTTTGCGGCAACGTTTCATTTCTAATAGTTCGGTATCCAATGCCTCCAAAACCCTTCGGGGAGCCAGGTACTCTCCATTGGCACGTCCTAAATAGCAAGAATCGTGGTAGGTAATTTTTTTGCCTTTAAATGCACCTCCTTCAAATTTTAACTTTCCAGAATCTATTAATTCCTGTATCAGTTGGGTGTGATGAACCACCTCATAATTTCCACCCAATTCTGGGTATTCATTTTTTATGGTATTGAAACAATGAGGACATGCCGTTACTATTTTTTTTATATCATAGGCATTTAAAACAGCAATATTATTGGCCGCTTGCATCTGAAACAAAAATTCATTTCCTGCCCGCTTTGCCGGGTCACCAGTGCAACTTTCTTCAGGGCCAAGTATGGCAAAATCAATTTCACAATGCTGCAAAATTTTGGCAAATGCTTTGGTTATTTTTTGTGCACGTTCATCAAAACTTCCGGCACAGCCCACCCAAAATAATATTTCGGGAGTTCGGCCTTCAGCTAAATAATCGGCTACGGTTTTTATGGGTTGCATAAATTAAAGGATACAATATTAAATAAATTAAGAAACAAGTTTTTAAAGAACTTAAAAACCACTCATAATTTTTATAAAAATCAAAGTTACTGTTTAAATGCAAAGTATTGCTTTGCCTAATCGGTTTAGAAGAATATTTTCCTTATCATAATCATTAAAGTAATCAGTATGTTCATCATCGTGTAATAGTAATACTATGAGTTGAATTTCTTCAATGTCTGCATATTCAATCACTGATTTTGAATAACTGCTAGCATATATTCCGGCTTCTTCTTCTTCGGCATTGCAATCAAAACCATCAGCCTGCATCATAGTGAGTAATTCTTTACTTTGGTGTATTATATTGGTTTTATTATCCGAGTTATAGTAACTCAAAAAATGAATTTTTGAATTAAAAACCTTAGCAAAATCGCTGGCACGCCTAACAATGGAAATGGAGTGCAATTTGCCAAGCAGAGGAACAAGCATATTTAAATATCCTTCATGCGGTGTTTGGCAATGTCCCTGTACAATAAGAGCAGGAATTTTTAAAAGACGAATAAGTCGCAACACATTAGAACCCAAAAAATCTTGTTTTACTCCTTTTATACCATGGGTTCCTACTACTATTAGGTCTACATTTAGCTTGGCTATACTATCACTTATTATTTCAAAAAAATTACCATAGTCAATCTTTACTGCGAAAGGAATCCCTTCCTTTTCAAGGCTATTTGCAAAATCACGTATTTCATTTTTGATTAATTTGTCGTCGGCTTGCTTATCTTTTGAAGCTATGTGTAGCAATGTAAGTTGCGATAAACTTTGACGCGCGATAAGTGCAGTATGCTCCATAGCCAGTTGGCACACGCCTGTAAAATCAACAAGGAGGGCAATTCTTTGCATATTATTTACTTTCAAAAAGTTTTAAAATGGATTTAAATATTCGCTGCATAACAGTTTTATCATCTGTTACTATTTCAGCCATGCCGGTCATTTCTGGAGTAAATTTCATAGCCTTGCCTTGAGCGGTAGTCATACCAGATGGAAGGGCAATTTGAACCCGGTAATAATTGGTATTGGGCAGCAAGGCAATTTTTGAAACTACCCCGTGCAAAGTACCGTAATCATAATGTGGAAAATTATCCATAAGCAAATTAACTTTTTGGCCGGCTTTAACTTTACCAAAACCTGCTACCGGAACTTCTGCCAAAGCTATTATTGAATCATTGGGTTGAAATAAGGCAAAAATTTCTTCTCCAGCCTTAAGGAACTGGTTGGGATGAAGATTATTCAAAAAAATAATTTTTCCGTCGTTTGCAGCTACCAGCCTAAATTTTTGTTGCCAACCGAAAATGTAATTTGATATATTTTTTTTATGGGATTGGATGGCTTCAAGACTGCCTTTGTTTTTTGAATCTTTATTAAAAACGCCCTGATCCAATTGTAATTTTAAACTGTTAATGGCCACCTCATTTTGCACTTTGGCTTGTTCTAATTGCTCAAGCTGAAGTTGTTTATTATTATATTCTGTTTGTTTTTGATAGAACTCCTGTTTTGAAATTACATTATTTTTAAATAATTCTAAATCGG
>JBJXDS010000014.1:0-5424 GCA_046154525.1 Bacteroidia bacterium | reverse complement strand
CATTTGCGTTTTGGGTAAAACAGAATTCGGATAAAAAAATCATTGTAGTTGGCCGTGATGCACGTATTTCCGGACAAATGGTAAACAATCTGGTGACCGGTACATTAATCGGTTGCGGATTTGATGTTATTGATTTGCAATTATCCACTACCCCAACTGTGGAGTTGGCGGTGGAATGGGAAAAAGCTGCCGGGGGAATAATCATTACTGCCAGTCATAACCCCAAGCAATGGAATGCTTTAAAATTATTAAACCATAAAGGGGAATTTATTTCGGGTAAAGATGGAATAAAACTTTTGGATATGGCCGAAAAAGGAGATTTTGAATTTCCTGAAATTGATGAAATAGGAACTATTACATATCGCGATGATTATTTTCAAAAACACATTGATGCCATTTTAAAACTTCCTTTAGTGGATGTGGAAGCCATTAAGGCTAAAAAATATAAAATTGTAGTTGATGCCGTTAATTCTTCTGGAGGTATCGTTGTCCCTATGCTTTTAAACGCCTTGGGAGTTCAGGAAATTGTAGAAATATTTTGCGAACCTACCGGTAAATTTCCGCATAACCCTGAACCTTTGCCCGAACATTTGGGCGAATTATCCGGGGAAGTAAAACGCTCGGCAGCCCAATTGGGCATTGTTGTTGATCCTGATGTGGACCGCCTGGCTTTTGTATGCGAAGACGGTGAAATGTTTGGCGAAGAATACACACTGGTAGCTGTGGCTGACTACATTTTAAAAAATAAAAAAGGAAATACGGTGAGTAATCTTTCATCTACAAGAGCTCTAAAAGATATTACACAGAAGCATGGTGGCGAATACAATGCCAGTGCGGTAGGAGAAGTGAATGTGGTGGAAATGATGAAAAAAACCAAAGCGGTAATTGGTGGCGAAGGCAATGGAGGGATTATATATCCTGAACTTCATTATGGTCGCGATGCTCTTGTTGGAATTGCCTTATTCTTAAGTCACCTTGCCAAAAGTGGAAAAAGTGTTAAAGGTCTGAGAATGACTTACCCCGATTACACAATTTCAAAAAATAAAATTGAACTGGACGACACCATCAATCTGGATTTAATTTTTAAAAAAATAGAAGAAAAATACAGCAATCAGCCCATAAATAAAGTGGATGGCTTAAAAATTGAATTTGGGGATGAATGGGTTCACCTTCGTAAATCCAATACCGAACCAATTATCCGCATATACTCCGAAAGCCAAACCGAAACGATGGCCAACAATCTGGCCGACAAAATCAAAAATGATATTAAGAATATAATAATGGGGTAATTCCATAAATGTGAATTATCAATTAATTTATTTTTATTTATTAAATCAAGGTATTGATGAATCTTCGATTTGTGAACTATAAATGTTGAATAATTACGGATTCATACGCAATCCACCAAAATACTCCCACGCCTTAACCAATCTACTCCCATACCAGCTAAAAATTTCACCATCCACCAATACCGATTTAGTTTTACCCAATCGTTTATCCAATTCAATTTTGTGTTCTTCTTTAAAAGGAAAAGGTTCGGATGAAAGAAACACCCAATCGGGATTTATTTTTTCAATTTCTTCCAAGGTAATTTCAGGGTAGCGAATTTCAGTTATAACATTTTCAAAACTGGCTTCATTCAGCATAGTATTTATAAATGTATCCTTACCAACGGCTATAAATGGGTTGTTCCATATTAAATAAATAACGGATTGTTTGGGGTAGTATTGTTTTAAAAAAGCATCCCGGCTTTGAGTTATTTTATTAAAAATTTCAGTGGCTTTGTTTTCGGTTTCAGTTATTTCACCAATGCTTTTTATCATTTCTAAAGCATCGTCAAACGAATCGACATCGCTTATCCAAACCGGAAAGTGTTTAGCTATTTCTTCAATTTGGTCTTTTTCATTTTCTTCTTTATTGGCAATAATCAGGTCGGGTTTTAAGGAAATTATTTTTTCAATATTCAGTTTTTTTGTCCCGCCAATTTTGATTGAATTTTTAAATTCGCTTTCCGGATGAACACAAAAAATAGTTTGCCCAACAATCCGGTCTTTTAAACCCAAATCATATAAAAGTTCGGTTTGGGAAGGAACCAAAGAAATAATCCTTTTAGGAGGATTTGGTAGTTGGATTTCTCTATTTAGTTGGTCTTTTGTAATCAATTTGTTAAAAGATTTTTGTCGTTCCGGGGAACGAGGAATCCAATTTTATCGCAGAGATGCTTCGTTCCTCAGCATGACAACTCAGAGGAAAAATTATCCAATAGCATTAATCACATCCACTTTTGTAATAATATGCCAATTGCCACCCATATCCATCATAAGCACCGCTTGGTTTTGATTACTAAATTTTGATGAAACAAAATCAATGGTATCCATTGATTTTACAATAGGAAACGGTTTTTGCATGATGGTTTTTACCGGTTCGTGCATCAGGTTATGGTTTTTTACCAATTGGGCAAATAAATGTCCGTCAATCAGGCTTCCGGTAAATTCTCCACTTGTATTTTGAACTGGTAATTGGGAAATATTGTATTTCTGCATTTGTTCAAAAGCATCTGAAATAAGTTGGTCTTCCTTGGCTGTAATCAGGCGCAAATGTTTATGTGCCTCTATTAGGTCAATGGCTTTCTTTTTAGGTTCAGGGCTTATAAACCCTCTATCTCGCATCCAGTCATCGTTAAACATTTTGCCGAGATACCGGGTTCCGTGGTCATGAAAAATAACAACAACCACATCGTCTTTTTTAAATTTATCAGCCATTTGTACCAGCCCAGCCATAGCACTTCCGGCACTGTTACCGGCAAAAATTCCTTCTTCACGGGCCAGCCTGCGGGTCATAATAGCGGCTTCCTTATCGGTAACTTTTTCAAAATGATCAATCAAACTAAAGTCCACATTAGCCGGTAAAAAATCTTCCCCAATCCCTTCGGTTATGTAAGGGTAAATCTCGTTTTTATCAAAAACCCCTGTTTCCTTATATTTTTTAAATACCGAACCGTAGGTGTCAATTCCCAGGGCTTTTATGGCCGGGTTTTGTTCCTTCAAATATTTTGCGGTTCCGCAAATAGTTCCACCTGTCCCCACTCCTACAACTAAATGAGTTATTTTCCCATCGGTTTGTTTCCAAATTTCCGGGCCCGTTTGCTCATAATGGGCAGCGGTATTGCTCAAATTATCATATTGATTTGGTTTCCATGCATTAGGAATTTCTTTTTCCAATCGGCTGGAAACTGAATAATAAGAACGGGGATCTTCCGGTTCCACATCCGTTGGGCAAACAATAACCTCCGCTCCAAACGCTTTAAGGGCATCCACCTTTTCTTTACTCTGTTTATCGGTAGTTGTAAAAATACATTTATACCCTTTTATCACCGCAGCAATGGCCAATCCCATTCCGGTATTTCCGCTGGTTCCTTCCACTATAGTTCCTCCGGGTTTCAATTTTCCCGATTTTTCGGCATCTTCTATCATCTTTAGCGCCATTCGGTCTTTAATAGAATTGCCAGGGTTAAAGGTCTCTATTTTGGCCAAAACAGTTGCAGGAATGTCTTTTGTTATTTTATTTATTTTTACCAGAGGTGTATTTCCAATGGTATCTAAAATGGTATTGCAATATTGCATGGGGCAAAGCTAATTAATTTGAAAATGAAACAATTTGAAATTTTGAAAATGAAACCAACAATTTATCAAATCCCATATTCATCAATACCTTGAACTAATAAATAAAAATGAATTAATTGATAATCTCCAATGCTTCAATTCCTTTAATTTTGAACCATAATAAAAATCCTTTGTTCGTTTCCGGTTTCACCTTTATTCGCAATGCCTTAAAACTTGATTATCCAATCAGGGAAGCAATTCTTTCTATTTTACCATTATGTGATGAAATGATAGTGGTTGTAGGTAATTCGGATGATGATACCCTAAACTATATAAAAAATATTGGTAGCGATAAAATTAAAATAATTGATACCGTTTGGAACGATTCACTTCGCAAAGGTGGAGTTGTTTTAGCATTGGAAACCGATAAAGCTTTAGCGGCGATAAACCCAAAAGCCGATTGGTGCATCTATGTTCAGGGGGATGAATGTTATCACGAAAAAGATTATCCTGAAATAAAAAATGCCATGACCAGATGGAACGACAACAAAGCTGTCGAAGGATTATTATTTAACTATAATCATTTTTATGGGTCTTATGATTATTTGGCCGATAGCCGCAGTTGGTACAGAAACGAAATACGAATTATAAAAAACAATATTGGGGTAAAATCGTGGAAAGATGCCCAGGGATTTAGAATTGATGAAAGAAAATTGAAAGTAAAACCCGTTGATGCTACTATATATCATTATGGCTGGGTAAGGCCTCCTCAATTTATGATGGCAAAAAATGTGGAAGCCAGTAAATATTGGCACAATGATGATTATATCCAACAAAAATTTGACCCTGAAAAAGATTTCGACTATTCGGGAATTGATTCGGTAAAGCGGTTTGTTGGAACGCATCCTGCGGTAATGCTTGAAAGAATAAACCGTATAAATTGGAAATTTGACCGTGACCCGGAAACAAAAAAATTCAATTTTAAAAAACGTATTTTGCATTGGGTAGAAAAAAGTATAGGCTGGCGTGTAGGTGAAAATAAAAATTATAAAATAATATGAAAAGGATTTTAATCGCCGCAGTTATCTCAGTAATTTTTATTTTTCAGGTTTCTGCCCAAACCAATGCTGCCCTAAGTATGTCGGAAGTATTAATCTATAATGCGAGGTTTAATCCGGCTGACACGCGCCAATCAGATATTTTAAAAACCTTAAATCCTAAATGGTTAATTGATAATTTAAAAACAGATAATGAAAAAAATTCTTTTTGGATAAATGTCTATAATAGTTTTATGTTAACCTTTCTTCGCGATACCATTTATGAAGGGGTTTATACCAATTTTTATAAATTAAAAAATGTAACCATTGCAGGCAAAGCCTTTAGCCTTTTCGACATTGAACACGAATTTTTAAGATTAGGGAAAAAGAACAAGGAATTGGGTTTTAAAAAATCAAAAATCAATAAGGATACAAGCTGGCGAAAATTAAGACCCGGTGTGTTCGACTTAAGGGTGGTGTTCTTAATGTATAGAGGTTTATATGGTTATCCGCCGTTTCAAGCCATCGAAAATGCAAATTTGGAGGATGCTTATTTTAATTCAACCCAATATTTGAGTGGAATTTTAGGAGGGCCTCATAAAGTCTGGGGTTGGGTAAAACCTTACCTGAGTGATGAAGTTAAAAGAGATAAGAAGTGGGAATATTCAACAAGTCCGTTTGCGGTTCATATAAACAACTTTTACCCAAAATACGAAGGCCCAAAATTTAAAATGGAGGAGGAAAACCCATGGTTGAAATAATTTATAGGGTAATAAAATTAATAG
>JBJXDS010000013.1:0-3239 GCA_046154525.1 Bacteroidia bacterium | reverse complement strand
GTTAAAATTGGATTTGTTGAATAATTCATTATAGTTTTCTACCACGGAGGCACAGAGAACACTGAGTTTCACGAAGAAATATTATTTTGACATTTTGGTTTTTTTTATTAATCTCTGTGTTCTCCATGCCCTCCGTGCCTCCGTGGTGAAATTATCAGTGTTTATAAATTTTGGATTACTAATCCCCTTCCCACCAAATTATCTTCAAAAATTAAATTAGGTTTGCAACCAACCCAATGGAGCAGTTTTTAGTTTCAGCACGCAAGTACAGGCCCTCATCGTTCGACACAGTGGTGGGACAGGAACACATTACTGAAACCCTCCTGAATGAAATAAAACAAAACCGCCTGGCCCAGGCATTTTTATTTACCGGCCCACGGGGAGTTGGGAAAACCACCTGTGCCAGGATTTTGGCCAGAGTAATAAATACCCAGGCCGATCCAAGTATTGACTCCGATTACGATTTTGCCTTTAATATTTTTGAACTGGATGCCGCCTCCAATAATTCGGTGGATGACATCCGCCAACTGGTAGAGCAAGTTAGGATACCGCCCCAAATTGGTAAATACAAAGTTTATATAATTGACGAGGTGCACATGCTCAGTAGCAATGCTTTCAACGCATTTCTAAAAACACTGGAAGAACCTCCGGCCTATGCCATTTTTATTTTGGCTACTACTGAGCGACAAAAGATTTTACCAACCATTCTTTCTCGTTGCCAAATATTTAATTTTAAACGAATAGAACCTGCGGCCATCGTAGCTCAACTTAAAACCATTTGTGAAAAAGAAAACATAGAAGCCGAGGACCAAGCCCTGCATGTAATAGCCCAAAAGGCAGATGGCGGCTTGCGCGATGCCTTGTCTATGTTCGACCAAATGGTGAGTTTTAGTAAAGATAAAAAACTTACTTACGCCAGTGTTATTGAGAACCTGAATGTCCTTGACCATAACTATTATTTTAACGTAACCGAAAATTTGAATTCAGCCGATTATGGTCAGGTTTTAATAAAATTTGATGAAGTATTGGCCAATGGGTTCGACGGGCAATATTTTTTAAATGGACTGGCTTCTCATTTCCGGGATTTGCTTGTGGTAAAAAATACGGCTACGGCTTATCTAATAAGCGGCTCAGAGCAAATGTTGCCATTGTATAAATCCCAGGCTGATAAAATGAGTCCCGGTTTTTTGTTAAATGCCATAAATATTTCAGACCAATTTGACCAAACCTATAAAGCCAGCAGGAACCAGCGGTTGCATGTGGAACTGGCTCTTATAAAAATGGCCAATATTAATGCTGCCATAAACCTGGCCGAAGAACTTAAAAAAAAAAGCCTTGAGTTAAGTTCAGAGAGTAATAAAAATACTTCTCAACAAGCCAACAAAGATTTAGCCCCCAAACCATCTTCCGATTCGGGCTCCAAGCCACCCGGCACTTTGCGAATGGGCAATTTGGGAAACATGGTAAACAACCCCACAGCCTTTACAGCCAAAAAACAGGAAGAGCCGGAGGTAAAACCAGAACCACAAACCACCGAAGAAACTTTAAAAATTGCCTCTGAACCCCAAGTTCAAAGTTCCCTTAAAGAAATAGTTTTGGCTTTTGCGGAGCTAAAAAAGCAAGAAGGCAAGTCGTTTGCTTTTTCCATGCTTAAAGATTTGACCATTGAAGAACAAGACGACAAACTCCTGATAACCCTTACCAATAGCCGCGACCAAAATGAGTTTGACGAAATCAAAACCGATTTTTTACGGTTTGTAAACAACAAAACGGGCAAAAGTTTTTCCATTGAGATTAAGATAGAAAAATTGGCCCAGAAAATTTTAAAGGTTTATACCAACAAAGACAAATTCAATTACCTGGCCGAACAAAATCCGTTTTTGATTGAGTTTAGTAAGGAGCTTGGGTTGGAGTTGGAGTAAGGGGTTTGGCGTTAAGACTAACCCGGTAATTGACATTCAAACATGTTAAATCAAGAGAATATATATCAGCTTATTTTAAATGAGAATTGGACAAATATTCTTGAAATACTTTATAATCAAAAAAATGAAATTGAAGTAGACTCAATGCTCAATTTGGCAGCAGAAACATTCGTCGAGGAATTTTTTAAAAAAGTCGAGAGTTATCCAATTAACAGAAAGGATATTGAAGAAAATCTTGAAAACTTATTTTTACTACATCAAGGGAAATTTTATATTCTTAATTCAGATAATTGGAAATCTTTGATAATTGAAATCGTAAGAAGAAAGCCACTTAAAGAAGCCTTAGATTATGCAAGATATTTTCCGAATGAAGAAATTTGTATTGCAAGATTGGAGGAATACAAGGCCTTAAATAAGAAAGAAAATAGCTTCAAGCAAACGATTCATAAAAATATCACAATGAATTGGATCGAAATTTATAATAGATTGTTTGAATTGATTAATAATCAAGGTGACGTTGCGTCTTATTTTTCAGGGCCAAGGTTTATAAACACAATCAAAGAATTTGAACCATACTTTCCTGACTATAATCAGTTTATAGAACAACGAAACCGTGAAGGAAAGAGTACAAGCAGGAAAATCTTCTATTATGATATTCTACTTGAATTGAAAGAGGAGACGAAATTAAAAGTAGTTCATCGATTACTTGAAATTTTAAAACCTTTTCAATTTGAGAAAGTTGGAAAAATCGAAGAATTATTAGGGAAAAAGAAATCAACGATGGAAACAGTCCCCTTACCAGTTTTAAAAAAAGAGCAATTAGATAACCCTGTAGTTTTTATCTCCTATTCATGGGATAATGAAGTACACAAGCAATGGATCTTAAATTTAGCTGAAAGATTATCTTCCAATGGAATAGAAGTCATACTGGATCGTTATCATTTGAGACCAGGGAAAAGTCTTCCTCATTTTGTTGAAAGTTCAATTAAAGACGCAGATAGGATAATTATTATTTTTACCCCAAACTATAAACTAAAAGCCGATAAAAGAGATGGAGGAGTTGGTTATGAATATTCTATAATGAATGCCGAACTTTATAAAAATCAAACTTCAAATGAGAAAATAATTCCTATGTTACGAAGTGGAGGTTTAGAAGAAAGCATTCCTACATTTATGCAACAATTCATTCACATCGATATTCGAAATAACGAAAATTTTGAAACTAGTTATAATGATTTATTAAGAGAGATTTATAATGAACCTGTAATACAAAAACCTATGGTGGGCAAAAAACAAATATTTGAGAAGAAACCAGAC
>JBJXDS010000012.1:0-3360 GCA_046154525.1 Bacteroidia bacterium | reverse complement strand
CAATTCTTTTTTGGTTATAGCAATCATTTTAATATTTATAGCCAATAAATTTTTTTGATGGGCAATGTGTTGATTTAATTCTGCAATCTCCAAATCGTCAATTTTATAGGTTTTATTTAAATTAAATGCCAACAGTTCTTTTTGTAAATCATTAAAAACCGACTGCAAATCACCTAGCGACATACTTGTATTATTAGGAATAGGAAGTTGTGATTTTTTTTCGGCAAGGGCCTGGTCCAGTATCTTAATGTACCCTTCAATATATTTTATACCTTCCACTGATAATGGGTTTTCAATTTCAGCTAATACATCTCCCGCTTTTACCTCATCACCATCTTTCACAAATAAAAAAGTCATTTTTCCACTGCTTTGGCTTATTATTTTTGTGGGTGGTATCACGGTGGTTAACTTAGCCGTACCTGAAATAATTTCAGGATATTTAATAAACCAGGTAAGAAATAGTGATGAAAAAATGATTAAAAAAACGGTTGTAATCCCCCACCGTATAATCCAACTGGGGGTTCGTTGCATTATATCTTGTATTTCTTCGCTTCTTAAATTCAGGTCGTTGTTTTCCTTTTCCATGGTTTCAATTTTTTTTTAAGAATCCAATTTATCCAACTCCAACTGGTTTTTTACCAAATTATAATATGACCCTTTAAGTTCCAGCAATTCTTCGTGTTTTCCTCTTTCAATAATACGTCCTTGGTCAAGCACAACAATCTGATCTGCATTTCTTACCGTGCTTAGCCTGTGGGCAATTATAACCACTGTTCTGTTTTTAAACCAACGATCAAAATTTTCCATAATTATACGCTCATTTTTTGAATCGAGAGCAGAGGTAGCCTCATCAAAAAATAAAAATTGAGGATTTTTATAAACAGCTCGCGCAATTAAAATTCTTTGTTTTTGTCCGCCAGATACCCCAAGTCCGTTGGAGCCAATTTTTGTATTATAAGCCAAAGGCAATCCTTCTATAAATTCTTTAATGTTGGCAATATCCACTGCCTCAATTAATCTTTTTTGGTCAATATGTTCAATTCCTACGGCAATGTTATTCGCAATAGTGTCACTAAAAATAAATCCATCTTGCATTACTGCACCGCACCTGTTTCTCCAGGCTGCTTGTGCAATATTTTCTAAATTATAAGTATTTAATAAAATATCTCCCCGATTAGGGGTATAAAACTTTAGTAAAAGTTTCATTAAGGTAGTTTTTCCGCTACCACTGCCTCCTACAATAGCAGTTATTTTATTAGCCGGAATATCTAAATTAAGGTTTCGTATTACCCAATTTGATTCGGGACCTGAATATTGGAAAGAAACTTTTTCCAAATGCAAATCTGCTTCTTCTGGTAAATCATCAATTTTTGTAGCCTCCTTCGGCTCCTCGTCGGCTCTGCCATGAATTTCCTCTAATCTTTCGAGGCTTAATCTGGCATCCTGCAAGCCATGCATAAAATGAACCAACTCCGCGATTGGACCATTTAGTTGCCCAATAATGTAGGATATAGACATCATCATACCCAATGTAATTGACCCCTTAATAACCAAACTTGCTGTAAGAAAAGAAATAAGAATATTTTTTACTTCATTAATAACATTAGCACCAAATGACTGTGTTTGGTTTAAGGTTAATATTTTTATACCTGATTTAAATAACCGGGCCTGAAGATATTCCCAACCCCATCTTTTTTGACGCTCGGCATTGTGCAGTTTTATTTCCTGCATACCATTAATCAATTCTAGTATTTTTTCCTGATTTTTTGATTGTAGTTCAAATTGACGATGATCCAAGATAGCTCTTCGTTTCAAAAAAAATGAAACCCATCCAATATAACATGCACTTCCGGCCACAAAAACCAGAAAAACGGATAAATCATAAAATAACAGTATAAACCCGAAAATAAATAAGTTAAGCAATGAAAATAAAACACTTAACGAACTTCCGGTAAGCAAGTGTTCAATTCTTCTATGATCTCCAATACGTTGCAGTATATCACCATTCATTTTTGTATCGTAATATGATATAGGCAGCCGCATTAGTTTGGCAAAAAAATCTGATACCAACGAAATGTTGATACGGGAACTCATATGCATTAATAACCAACCACGAATTAATTCTATACTTGAACGGCCAAGAAAAATGGCTATTTGGGCAAATAATATTAAATAAACAAAATGTATATCCCGGTTTCTAATACCAATGTCTACTACACTTTGGGTAAGAAAGGGAAATATTAATGATAATAAACTGCCCGTAAGGAGCCCTATTAATATTTGAATTAATATTTTTTTATGAGGATATAAATGCGGTATTAAAAATCGTAAACCTTTTTTGTGTGTTCCTTTGTCACCCTCTTGTTCATAAAACTCTGGTGTAGGCTCTATAAGCAAAACAATTCCCTCTTTTACTTTTGAATCGGCCCCTGCACTTATCCAATGTTCTATAAATTCACTATAACTATAATTAACTAGGCCCAAGGCTGGGTCTGAAATATAAACACGCTTATTTTTTATTTTATATACTACCAGATAATGATTCTGGTTCCAATGAATAATGCATGGTAAGGGTGCCGATTCTTCAAGTTGCTTTAAACTTATTTTTGCCCCCAATGATCTAAAACCAATACTTTCGGCTGCTGCTCCAAGTTGCGATAGACTAGAGCCTTCCCGTGTTGTGTAACTTTTTTCGCGCAAAGTTGCTAGCGAAAATATTTTGCCATGATATTTGGCAATAATTCTAAGGCAGGTTGGCCCACAATCCATGGCGTCAGCCTGAATAATGGAAGGAAAAAAAAGTGGCTTTTTAGAATTGAAAAGTTTCAGAATGTTACTAGTTAATGTGGTGCAATATATAAACATTTAGGAAAATAAAAATTAAATTAAAAAAAATGGCCGGTAATATTACCAGCCATTTTTTTTTAAAGTTTTTTTTAAATTAGTTAAAATTCATTGATTACGTTTCTAGTTATATTCGGTAATTTAAATTACCAAATCAGAATCAGGAGCAGCAATTGAAGGATCGGTAGACATTGTAGGTAAAACAGGTGGTTGTCTTGTTCCATCATCAATCACAGTGCCATCATCATAGCCGGCTGCATCACTTCCATCATTAGCATAATCAACAATTACATCTGAACCTCCACCTTTAATTTGATGTCCTGCTACGGCGTGATCGTTCAATTTGTCAATACTTTTTTCGGGGTTGTTGTTTTGATTTTCCATAATTTTTAGATTTCTACTCGAATTTACAATAAAAACTTTAATTATCAACTTATATTAGATTATTTTCAAACTAGTTTCTAAAAAAATTTCTTTTGCCATTAATGAAAAAAAAAGGTTGATGAATAACATCAA
>JBJXDS010000011.1:0-6912 GCA_046154525.1 Bacteroidia bacterium | reverse complement strand
TTCGCGTATTTAGATTTTATTAATTCAAATCCTTCCTTTTTTACTTCATCGTAGCATTCAGGATTTTCGGCTATTTTTTTAAAAAGAGAAACAAATTCTTCCGGGGTATCAGCTATCAAAAGGTGTTTTCCGTTTACGTATTCAATGCCCTGGGCCCCTATGGTTGTAGAAATTACTAATTTGGAAGCAGCCATGGCTTCCAATATTTTTAGCCGTATGCCACTGCCTGAAAGCAAGGGGACAACAGTGATAGCTTTATCTTTTATAAAATCAGCCCCATCTTTTACCTCACCTACCATTACCACATTTTCCGTTTTCAATTGCTTCATTATATCCGGCATATTTTTTCCGGCTATAAAAAGTTTAAACCGGGTGTCTATTTTTAATAGTAAAGGCCAAACTTCTTTAATAAACCATAATACAGCTTCCAGGTTAGGTGTCCATTCCAATGAACCTAAATGAAAAATATGAAACGGATTTTCACTATCTGATGGCTGCCAGTAGCTGGTATTAATGCCAGCGGGGGATACAAAAATGGGCTTGGTGCAGCCTAATTTTTCAAATAGTGTTCCATCATCTTGGGTTACAGGCACTATGGCATCAAATTTATCCGTAAAAGTTTTTTCAAAATTTTTAAGTCTTCGCGCCAGTAGGTTAAGATACCATTTTTTTAAAGGATTAGTTTCATTGCCTTCCAACCTTTCCCATATTTGATATTCAACATTATGCTGTCTTAAAACTAAAGGGGCCTGGCTATGTTGCCTCAATACATCATGATACATGGCCACAAAGGTGCCTTCTACTTGTATAATGTCAAATTTTTCGGAGTCTAAAAGATTGGCCAAAAATAGCTCAAACGTTCGGTTATAAAACCTACATACATTATACGATTGATTAGTAAACAGGTTTAAAAAAGCTGCCAATGGTTTTACATTCGTATCAATATCAAAAATATACAGTTTGCAATATTTTTTTAATTCATGTTCGGCTTCTTTAACATTAATTTTATGTTTTATACCATTCAGGCAGACCAATGTTACATCTACTCCGGCTTCTGCAAACCCGCGGGTGTAATTGTATATCCCTATCGTTCCTCCTTCATTTAAAGGATAGGGAACTCTATGTGATATCTGCAGAATTTTCATTTTTTTGAACGAGGTTTCAATTCGTATGAATTCGAATCAAGGCGCGGTTTTTTTATTAATAAATGGCAATTTATTAATCCAACTCCAATTAATTCCTTTCTCAAAAAGTTTGGCATCGGCATTAGCTTTATACGTAAGTATAATGGCAAATGGCAGCAAAATTAAAGTACTTAGCCAAACAGATATATACGCCGGCAATACTTCGCCACGGGCTAGTTTTTCCCCAATTAAATTAATTGAAAAATATAAAATGAAAAGAATAACTGATACCACCATGGGCCATCCAAAACCCCCACGCCTAATTATGGCACCCATCGGTGCCCCTACAAAAAATAAAAGTATGCAAGAAATAGCTAATGTATATTTTTTATGCCATTCCACTTCATATTTTAATTGATTCTCCCGTTGATAAAGCACATCCTTAGTGTTTGATTCAATTATACTTGAAATATTGCGGGCAAACTGTCGTGCACTTTCCAGTATTTCTGGTTTATAATCCGTTTTTTTACCGGGTATGGGCAGCTCTATTTTAGGCGCTTTATCGGTAACAACTGCATTTTCAATTGTACTATCTTCTAATTTTATCCTAATCCCGGCCGTTTTTATTTCTTCGGCTTGATAGGTTTCATTTAGCAAATTATTCAATTCACGAAAACTCCCAAGCGTTTGATGAAACTTCATTTTAAGTTTTGCACTATCAAAAACGTAATGTTTAGCCGTGTCAATATTAAAATGAAAATAAGGAAGCATAAACTTGTAAGTTAGCTTTCGGCGCTCTAGTATTATTTTTCGTAATGAGTCAATTTTTATTCTTAATTCATTCACATTCAGCATCCTGTAATCTTCCTTAAACAAATCTTTTTGGGTACGTTTAAACGCCAGGTCCGATAGGTCGATGGCAATATCCTGCGTTTTAAATTTCATAACATTATGCTGAAATGATTTGTAATAAGTAGGATTATCAATCATTTCCTGATACTTTGTGCCATCTTTTAAGGTTAAAATTAAAAATTTTTCATCAGGGGTCATTTCCATAGTTCCGCTTTTGGCCAATATAATATTATTATTTCCCCGCCCCGATTCCCTGGCATAAATCAATATATCTTTTATGGTTTTACCATCTGGCATTTTCTTGCCAATTTTTATGGAGTAACCGTCAATATCTCTAAAAAATACCCCTTCCTTTATGCTAAAAGCTGGTTTTTTATTACTAACATCATATAGCAAAGCACCCCAACTTAGGTTGGCCCTTGGTATTAAAATATTGGAAGCATAAAAGGCAAAACCGCCTATCAAAAGGATGGTAACGTACATAGGAATAAAAATTCGAAGGAGCGAAATGCCTGCTGATTTTATAGATACCAGTTCATAATTTTCGCCCAGGCTGCCAAACGCCATAATAGAGGATAATAAAACCGCAAGGGGCAAGGCCATAGGAATAAGGTGAATAGCTGAGTAACCAATAAATTCCATTATTACATACCATTCCAATCCTTTGCCTATAAGGTCGCCAATGTATTTCCATAAAAACTGAAGAAGAAAAAGAAAAAGCGACACAAAAAAAGTGGCTATAAAAGGCCCAATAAACGAACGAAGAACAAGGATATGAAGTTTCTTTATGCCCACAATTGTTTATTTCTTAATAAATGTAGTTCCCCATTTTCAATCTTAAATTCCTTGCTACAAAGCAAATCGTACTCCAAAGGGTTATTGGATGCTATAATTACCATACGGTCTTTGGTATAGTCTTTCACCAAATTCTGATAAAGTTTAATATTTTCTTCGTCCAGGTTAGAGCAGGGTTCATCCAAAAAAAGTACATCAGCATCTGTAAATATAGCCAACACATTTTTAAATCGTTGTTTCACACCGGATGACAACTGTCTTATTTGTTTTTTTTTGTAATTTTCTAAATTTCCTAATCCAATTATTTCGTCCAAACTTAAATGGGTGTATGTGTTTTTTTGATCGAAATGAAAAGCAATGTGTTCCCCCAAGCTAAGGTGTTCAAATAAATCGAGGTAGGGGGATGAAAATGAAAAATCAGGATTTTCTATTATTTTACCATCAATTTCCCAGGTTACTTTACCTTTATCAAAATAAAGAAAACCCGCCATGATTTTTAACAAGGTACTCTTTCCTGAACCATTAGCACCAAGAATGGCTATTTTTTCGTTGGAGTAAATTTTTAAATTTATTGACTTAAGAATCGGTTGAGATCCAAATTTTTTAGATAAATTTTCTATGTGAAGTTCAACCGACAATTTATTTACGATTTTAGTTTTGTAATTTTAGATTTTTTTGAATTCAGGTTTGTTTAAAAATCATAAAATCTAAAATCGAGAATCTGTATTCTTTGTTTTTAAAAAAAGGTATCAGGTAAAATTTAAATTTTATTTCGATAAAAATCCTTTCATTATCCCTCTGTCCGATTCTTTAATAAATGTTAAAATTTCGTCCCGTTCTTTGGTGGCAGGCATTTCCGTTTCAATTTTTTTAATAGCCGCCGCGTTATTAAATCCCCTAAGATAAAGTATTCTGTATATTTCCTGAATCTCCGCAATTTTTTCCGAAGTATATCCTCGCCTTCTTAATCCTATGGAATTTACTCCTTCGTAGGACAAAGGTTCACGGGCCGCTTTACTATAAGGTGGCACATCCTTGCGTACCAATGAACCTCCCGAAATCATAACGTGGTTGCCAATTTTGGCAAACTGATGAACAGCCGATAACCCACCGATAATAGCATACTCACCTATTTCCACATGGCCGGCCAGTTGCACCGCATTGGCCAAAATGCAATTGTCACCTATTACACAATCGTGGGCCACATGTACATACGCCATCAGCAGGCAATTGCTGCCAATAATAGTTTTACCACTGGCACTCGTTCCCCGGTTAAGCGTAACCGATTCACGAATCACCGTATTATCTCCTACAATGGTAAGGCTGTCTTCCCCATCAAATTTCATATCCTGAGGAATAGCACTTATAACCGCCCCTGGAAAAATTTTAACATTTTTTCCAATTCTTGCACCTTCCATTATGGTAACGTTAGATGCAATCCAGCTTCCTTCACCAATTTCCACATTGCGGTGTATGGTTACAAAGGGGTCTATCATTACATTATTGGCTAGTTTTGCCTCTGGGCTTACATATGCTAAGGGTTGAATCATGTTTTTTAGTTTAAATTAACCTCCGAATTTTCCGATTTATTACGAACCACCTGAGCCATCATTTCGGCTTCGCAAACTACTTTGTTGCCCACAAATGCAGTTCCTCGCATCAGGCACATCCCACGGCGAATAGGCGCTATTAACTCCATTTTTAAAATTAAGGTGTCGCCCGGAACTACCTTTCCTTTGAATTTTGCTGAATCAATTTTTACAAAATAAGTACTAAAATTTTCGGGGTCGGGTTCGCGGCTTAATATTAATACTCCCCCGGTTTGGGCCAGAGCCTCAATTTGCAATACAGCCGGGAATAAAGCCTCACTCGGAAAATGACCCGGGAAAAAATATTGATCGGCACTTACATTTTTTACGGCTACCACCTCATTTTCCGATAATTTTATAACCTTATCCACCAATAAAAATGGCCAGCGATGAGGTAAAAGTTTTTCTACTTCACTATGCGTAAATACAGGAGGTTTGGATGGGTCGTACACCGGTACATCAATTTTAAATTTATTCTCCTTTTTTATTTTTTCAATCTGGCGTTTTATTTTTTTAGCAAACTCCACATTGGCTGCATGGCCTGGCCGGGCCGCCATTACCTGCGCTTTTATAGGCGTGCCAATTAAAGCTAAATCGCCAATCATATCCAGCAATTTGTGCCTCGCAGGTTCATTTTGAAACCGCAATTCCACATTATTTAAAATACCTTCTTTTTTTACTTCTACTTTGGGTTTATTAAATAATTTGGCCAAATTCTCCAGTTCATCATCTTCCACTACCCGGTCCACTATAACAATGGCATTGTTTAAATCCCCGCCTTTTATCAGGTTATTTTGCACCAGCATTTCCAGCTCGTGCAAAAAACAAAACGTACGGCAACTCGCAATTTGCTCTCCAAATTCCGACAATGAGGTTATGGAGGCATGTTGACTTCCCAACACCGGCGAATTATAGTCAACCATTACAGTAAGTCTGTAATCATTAAGCGGCATGGCTACCATTTCTACCTGATTTTCAATATCTCGGTAATATATATTTTCGGTTATTTCAAAATATTCACGCTCAGCTTTTTGGTATTCAATGCCTACCGCATTGAGTTGTTTTACAAATTCAATGGAACTGCCATCCATAATTGGCATTTCGGGCCCGTCTATTTGCATAAGCACGTTGTCAATTTCAAGGCCGGCCAAAGCAGCCAGCACATGTTCAACCGTTGAAATTCTCGCACCATTTTGCTCCAATGTGGTGCCTCTTGAGGTGTCTACCACCAAGTCGCAATCGGCTTTTATGGTCGGTTGATTGTCCAAATCAATCCGTTGAAAAACATAACCATGATTTTCGGTAGCCGGATTAAAGGTTAAATTCACTTGTTGGCCGGTATGCAATCCAACTCCCGACATGGTAAAGGTTTTTTTTATAGTGGTCTGGAATTTTTCCATTAGTTTTTGGTCACTTATTTTTTTTCTAAATTATTAACTCTTCCGTCCAACTCAGGCAATTTTCGGTAAATTACTTGGGCTCTAAACGCTTCTTTTAAAGGCATTATAGGGCTACCTATCCATTGTTTACCTGGTTCAGTTATATTTTTTGGTATGCCGCTTTGAGCACCTATCTGGGTGCCATCGGCTATGGTAATATGCCCTACAAACCCAACCTGTCCGCCTATTACACAATTATCACCCAATTTTACCGAGCCTGATATACCGGCCTGAGCTGCTATTACAGTGTTTTTTCCTATTTCTACATTATGGGCAACCTGTATAAGGTTGTCTAATTTTACCCCTTGCCTTAAAATAGTGCTACCGATAGTAGCCCGGTCAATGGTACAATTGGCCCCAATTTCCACGTCGTTTTCTATTATCACATTACCCACCTGAGGTATTTTTATGTACGTACCATCCTTTTGCAATGCAAATCCAAACCCATCAGAGCCAACTACCGTACCGCTATGAATTATACAATTATTACCAATGGTTGTTTCACTATAAATTCTGACTCCCGGATAAATGACAGTATTTTCGCCCAGTGTACAATTGTCGCCAACATAACTTTGGGGGTAAATTTTAACATTTTTGCCAAGCTTTACATTTTTACCAATTACCGAAAATTCGCCGAGGTATAATCCCTCCACAATATCAATGTTGCCTCTGACATGGCATTTTTCAGAAATTCCTTTGGGATGGGAAGTGGGGTTGAAATATTTGCCCAAGATAATACAAAACGACGTGTAAGGGTCTTTTACTTTTATGAAGGTGACATCTTTTCGTTTGGGTAAAGATTGGTCTATTTTTACTAAAACAATCCCTGCCTCGGTTGTTTCTAAAAATTGTTCATATTTTGGATTAGCCAAAAAACTAATGGCATCTTTAATGCCTGCATCTATTTTGCAAACTGAATTAATGATAATAGAGGAATCACCAAGCAATTCACCGTCTAACTCCTGTGCTACTTTTTCGGCTGTAAGCATGTGCTGTAATGCTGCAAACTTACTTATTTTTTTAGATTTGGTTGGATAAATTTAGAAGACCTAATGACTTGAGTTCTGTTTTTCTAATTATTCAACATCATTGGCATAATCAGCATCAGCATGG
>JBJXDS010000010.1:0-2510 GCA_046154525.1 Bacteroidia bacterium | reverse complement strand
CCGAAATATTAAAGTATTCCTGGATTGAAAATAATCAAGTGTTGGAAACTGGTAAAAACTTTAATTCAAATAAACTGATGGCAGGCAAGCATAACCTTACCATCAAAGCCGAAAATGAATATTGTAATGATTCCAAATCTCTGCATATTGAAATTAAACCCAAACCAAAGGTTGATTTTTTAATTTTGCCTACCAATACTACTACCATAATGCAGCCCAATTTCTGGTTTGTAAACAAATCGGGTGTTAATCAAAACTGGTTATGGGATTTTGGAACCACAAAGGATAATAATTTTTCTATTGAACAAAATCCAAAATACAGCTATACGGACACCGGTAATTTTACAGTTTCGTTAACCGGAACCGATATTTTTGGATGCGCCAGCACGGTTTACAAAACAGTGGTAGTGCGGCCCGACCTTTTAATTTTTATACCAAATGCATTTACACCCAACAATAAAGACGAAGAAAAAAATAATGTATTTAGCGTAAGTCTTGAAAATTATAACAGTTATACTTTAGAGATATATGATCGTTGGGGTCATAAACTATTTTATTCCGAAGACCCTAAAGAAACATGGGATGGTAAATCAGGCAATATTGCCTGCACTCCAGATGTTTATTTTTACTCTATAAAAATTATGAGTATTACCAATCATCTTTATCTTTACAGAGGCACTATCACTTTGATCAAATAAAATTTTTCGTGATAATTTCTGTCCTCAACAAGGTTTTAATTCAGCATTGAACCGTATTTTATAAAAACTTTGGAAACATTTTGTAACACAATTTGTTTCCTTCGTTTTTATTATTATTTTTGCGCCCGAAATACCCAATGGAGTATATTCGAATTAAAGACAAATTTAATATAGGGTATACAATAGGACCTTAGCTTAAAAATTAAACATATTAAATGTTAGAAAAAATAATAGAGGGGTGCGATAAACTTTTCAGAAAATTTGGGATTAAAAGCCTGAGCATGGACGATATTGCCCGCGAACTGGGTATTAGCAAGAAAACAATTTATCAATATTTTACTGATAAAAACGACCTGGTAAATAAAACATTTATCCATATTCTTAATTATAATGAGTCAAGATGTTCCTGCATTAAGCAGGAAAATAAAAATCCTGTGGACGAAATTTTGATGATAACACGCGATGTATCGCAACAAATGAAAGGTATCAATCCTTCCGTTTTTTATGATTTACGCAAATATCATCCTGAGTCATGGCAGTTGTTCGAAACCCATAGCAACGAATTTATTTACACACAACTAAAAGAAAATTTAATACGGGGGAAGGAACAAGGGCTTTATAGAGATGACCTACACGAAAAAATTGTAGCTCGGCTTTATATATCTTTAATTCAAACCATTTGTAACCCTGAACTATTTTCAAATATAGATTACGATTTTGGTTCAGTTTATAATGAAATGATTCATTATCATTTTAACGGAATATGCACCCTTAAAGGCAGAAACTATTTTAACTCTAAAATTTCTTAAAAAACATATGAAATATATACCTAAAATTTTTATCACCACATTGGCCTTATGGATAGTACCATTGGCCATGGCGCAATCCACCAAACTATCCCTAAAAGATGCGATAGACTATGCCAACCAAAACCATCCAGATATTCAAAACAAGGTATTGGGTGAAAAGTATGCCGAAGCCCAGGTGTTGGAAACACGTTCAATTGGTATACCCCAAGTTAGTGCCAATGTGCAGTTTATTAATAATATTGAAAAGCAAGTATTTGTATTTCCTATTAATAATGTACCAACCGCAATAAGGGTTGGAAATAACTATGTAACAACAGCCACCGCTCAGGCAAGTTGGTTGGCTTTTGATGCCACTTACTTTTTAGGATTACGAGCTGCTGAGGCATTAATTGAGTTGGCCAAACTACAAACAAATATAAGCCAACGAGACGTTGCGGTAAATGTTACCAAGGCCTATTATCTTGTACTTATTACTAAAGAAAATATTGGATTGCTTGAGCAAAATATAAAAACTTTAGAATCTGTTTTATTCCAAACGGAAGGATATTATAAAAATGGTTTTGCAGAAAAACTGGATGTGGACCGCCTAAAACTTACCATATCAAATCTTAATATTCAATTCTCAGGGTTAAAAGACCAAGCAATAATTACTGAAAAACTCTTGAAATTAAACATGGGAATGCCCATTGAAAACCCAATAGAACTTACCGATAACCTTGAATCATTATTTAAAACCTCAATGGATGAAGTAAACAAAAGTTTTGATTCGAAGCAACGGATTGAATACAGACTTCTCCAAAGTCAATTAACGCTTGTAAATCTTGATAAAAAGAGATTTGAAGTAAGCAAATACCCAAATTTGGCAGTTTTTGCCAATTATCAACAAAATAACTTTGGGGATAAAATTGATTTAGGTACTTGGTACGGCAATTCCTTTGTAGGATTTAAAATTGGGGTTCCAATTTTTTCGGGGTTTAATAATAAAGCCCAACTTGTAAAAAGG
>JBJXDS010000009.1:0-4447 GCA_046154525.1 Bacteroidia bacterium | reverse complement strand
TGTGCTTTTGAAAGAAAACCTAGAGACAATACTATAAAAAATAAACTATTTTTCATTTGGAAAATCTATGTTCTCGATTAAGAATATCGTAATGTTTTTTAAAATTTCTTCGCAAAAGGGTAGTTCCAATAGTCATATTAAAACCCATTTCATTATTTTTATTACCCATATTAAATTGAAAGCCTAATTTAAAATGAAACCGTATTTGCTCCTTAAATTTTTTCTCAAATCCGGCAAATGGCTCAAATGTAAGTTGTGAACCATTATTAAAAGTAACATTCATAAAGTTTACTTCGTAACCCGCAAAAACACTTGTTGGACCCAAATAAGTAGTTTTAGCCAAATACCGTTGATACCCAAAACCAACCTTTTTTACCTCATAAGGATTAGCCGGGGAATTGAATAAATTAAAATAATAAAGCTTATTGCCCCGCACTGCTAAACCAACTTTCAACTGTTTGCCAAAATGTTTGGCCTCCATAGCTTCGTTCCTAAAAACAGAAAAATAAGGGGTGTGATAATACCCTAGGTTTCCTCCAAGCCAAAAGGTTCTATACTTTTTTCCTTTTACACTTTCCACATTTTCCCAGGGAATGATGCCCACTGATTCATCTATTTTTTTTATTTGAAGATTTAACGTGTCAGAATGTAAAATGGTTCCAGTTTGTGAACTTCCATCTTTTAAAACAATTTCATCAGTAATGAACCTTTTGTATTTCATGCAGCTACTTTGCAGAAATGCCAGCAAGAAAAATGGTGCTAAATAAATAATGAATTTCCTCATTTATTAATTTTTGGATACTTACATCAAATTTTCACAATACGTTCAACCCCTAAATCCCCAATTCTTAAAAAATAAATTCCCGGATTAAAACCACTCATGTCAACGTAATTATTTTCAATTTCCCGGTAATAAATTTTACCCAAAACGTCTGTTATTTCTACTGATTCATTATGCCCATTCGTTTCAATATTCAAAAAAGAATAACATGGATTGGGATAAATTTTAAATTTTAATTTTGATGGGGCAGGGGTTGATAATTTTAATCGTACCAATGAATCTGCCTTGTTAATATTGGGGATTCCATAACCCATGCTGTCATTTGGTGTTTTATATAAATGCCCGCTTTTTCTTATAGCATCTAATAAAATTTTATTATCTACCTTAGGAAACGTTTGCTTAAGGCAAGCCACAAATCCTGCTATTATAGGACCTGAAAACGAAGTGCCGCTTCCACGACGCATATTATTATTGTTGCCAATAATAGTTACCCTATGCCCCATGGCCATTACATCTGGTTTTATACGCTTATCAGAACTCGGCCCATAACTTGAAAATCTGGCATGGCGCTCAAACGAATCAACAGCCCCAATACACAACACATTTTTTCCATCACAAGGGGCCGTAATATAGTGCCACGGTTTTTCCCCTTCATTGCCTGCGCTATTGGTTATAAAAATACCTCTTGCAAATGCCATTTCAGCTGCACGGGTTATGATGGTACTTTGCCCGTCCATGTCTTTGTAGGTATAATTTCCTTCCAAACTATCAAATTCAGAATATCCTAAGGACGAATGAATAATGTCCACGCCAATGGAATCGGCCCATTCCAAAGCCCTTACCCAGTTGAATTCCTCTATATGTTTTTCGCCTGTTACATTTTCGCTTCTTGCCAAAACAAACTTTGCATCAGGGGCAGATCCATTCAATGAATCTTTTACATACCCTGAAATTAATGAAAGAACCATCATGCCATGGGCATCATCGTCATACACATTGGGATTATTATCATAAAAATCTCTAGTGGCCAAAATGCGGTTTTGTTTTCTCAAACTGTCGAAGGCTTTAATGCTGTCCACCTTAAGAAAACCGGCATCAAATAAAGCTATGATAACTCCTTTTCCTGTGTTTCCCTGCCGATGATAATTTTGAAGTCCAAGCATGTTCAGTTGTACATCGGCCTGGCCATAATTTAAAGAATCGAATAATTGAATTTCTGATTTTTGAACGTGGTATTTTCTGCTTTGCTCTATGTTTTTGACAAAAGAAAGTTTTTCTATTTTTTTTAATTCTTTAGAATTGTAAACCGAAATGTAAGCTGCATTGAACCATTTAGAAGTGCCTATGATTTTAATATTTTTATTAGCAATTTTTTTTAAATACGATTTATTTACCGATTCAACAGGGGAGGTATCGCCCTTTGCTGGATTAAAAAAAATCCAGTAATTGTTTTGGGCCGATACTTTAAAAAAAGTAAGGCTTGTAAAAATTAATATTAATGTAATCCTCATTTATCAGTTATCAAATTTCGTAATTCGTTTAGTTTAAGCAACGCTTCAATTGGTGACAGGATGTTTGTATCCAATTTCTGAAGTTCCTCTGACAGTTTCACCAGTTTGGGGTCGTTGTATTGAAACAAATTTAACTGATAATCGTGCTTATCCAGTTTCTTGGTAACTTCTTTACTACTTGCCATGGCCCGGTCTTTCTCCAATTTTTCTAAAATTTTTGCAGCCCGGCCAACCACTTTTGAGGGAATACCGGCCATTTTAGCCACATGAATCCCGAAACTATGTTCACTTCCGCCTTTAGTTAGCTTGCGCAAAAAGATCACCTTGGTATTGGTTTCTTTGGTACTGATATGAAAATTAACAACTCCTTCATTTTTTCCTTCCAGTTCATTCAATTCATGGTAATGAGTAGCAAAAAAGGTTTTTGGTTTTGTGGGGTGTTGGTTTAAATATTCAGCAATGGCCCAGGCCAAAGATACCCCGTCAAATGTGCTGGTACCTCGTCCTATTTCATCCAGTATAACCAAACTTCGTTCACTTAAATTATTAAGGATACTGGCGGTTTCTATCATTTCTACCATAAAGGTACTTTCGCCCTGGCTTATATTATCCGAAGCACCTACACGGGTATAAATTTTATCTACAATTCCTATCACGGCATATTTGGCCGGGACAAAACTTCCCATTTGCGCCAACAGAACTGTCAAGGCGGTTTGCCTTAATATGGCCGATTTGCCCGACATATTTGGCCCTGTAAGAATTATCACCTGGTTGTTTTCCCTGTCCAAATGAATATCATTCGGGATATACTCATCGCCCAAAGGCAATTGTTTTTCAATTACCGGATGGCGGCAATCCTTTATGGTTAGTGAAGTAGAATCATTAATTTCGGGTTTGCAATAATTATTTTTTAAGGCCAATTCCGAAAAATTCAATAAACAATCCAATTGGGCAATCACCTGAGAATTGGTATGCACCGGATTGAAAAAGCCTGCGGTATACTCTACAAAGTCTTTATATAAATTAGCTTCAATAGCATAAATTTTATCTTCAGCAGTGAGTATTTTGTCTTCGTATTCTTTAAGTTCCTGGGTGATGTAGCGTTCAGCACCGGTAAGGGTTTGCTTCCGTATCCATTCCGCCGGAACTTTATCTTTATGGCTATTGGTTACCTCCAAATAATACCCGAACACATTGTTAAAAGAAATTTTAAGGTTTGTAATGCCCGTTCGTTCCACTTCCCGCTTTTGAATATTTAATAAATAATCTTTGCCCGAAAAAGCGATGCTTCGCAATTCATCCAATTCTTCATTAAACCCTTCTTTAAAAATATCGCCTTTATTAGTAAGCATGGGCGGTTCAGGATTAATTACTGTTTTTATTTTATGCAATAAAACTCCACAAGGATTCAGCTTGTCAGCCAAACACATTAGTTCCTCGTGGTCAGTTATTGTACAAAGTTCTTTTACCTTGGTAACAATTTCCAAAGCTCTTCCCAAGGCCATAATTTCCCTTGGATTAATACGCAATAAAGAAACCTTGGTAATCAAACGTTCCAAATCCCCAATTCGGGTCAGTTCATTTCTGACATCTTTGGTAAAATCAGAATGGGTCACCCCAAAATCCACCGTGTCCAATCTCTGCTTTATTTTGAATTTATCTTTCAATGGCATTACCAGCCATTTGCGCAGCAAACGAGCACCCATGGGTGTTTGGGTATTGTCCAGTATTTCTAAAAGCGATTTTCCCTGCGGATGGTTACTGTAAACTAATTCCAGGTTCCTTGCGGTAAATTGATCCAACCAAACATGTTCATCCCTATCTAACCGGGAGATGGTATGTACATGACTTAAATTAGAATGTTGATTTTGGTTGAGGTAATGAATAATAGCACCAGCAGCAGTAATTCCTAAAATCATTTCATCTATTCCAAAGCCTTTAAGGGTAGCGGTTTTAAAATGGGAGAGGAGCTTTTCAGTAGCAAATGATTGTTCAAAAATCCAATCGTCTAAGGTATAAGTATAAAAATCGCCAAACTGGTTATCAAATTTGGAACGAAACGATTTTGGATAAATAATTTCAGAAGGTTTCAGGTTTTGAAATAATTTGGTAATATAATCCCCATTGCCTTCAGCCGTTAAAAATTCTCCAGTTG
>JBJXDS010000008.1:0-7604 GCA_046154525.1 Bacteroidia bacterium | reverse complement strand
TTTTCCAATGCCTAATGGGTTACCACCATCATTCACACTATACCATGTTATTAAATCTAACGTTTCCTTAGTTATGGCTTTTAGTGTCGCAGATCCAGCTCCACAACCTGTGAAATCAAAAGTTGTTGGTAGTTCGGGAGGTGCAATATATTTAAAATAAACGGCTGAGGTATCGTTTAACGCTATAGGGTCTTTTTTATTAGCCTGAATTGTCCAAACTTTTATTAAATAGAATTCATTATCCTTAAAATTGAAACTAGATGTTAAATTTAAAATTACCTGACTCAATGATGGTAGTTTTTTATTGTAATTTATTAAGTTTTGTGCTGTGTTATTTACCGACCATCCGATTTGCAAGCTATCAATGTCAACATTTCCAAAATTATTTACCTTAATAGATATTAGCGGTGAACATAATATTGTATTAATAGCTGATATTCCTGCATCATATGGCTTGCTTACTTTTTCAAAGATTACCATCATTCGTTGGCTTACATTGCCACAACTTCCTGTATTAATTCCACCCCAACGGCTGCTACCCATATGCGGACGAAGAGTATAGCCCCCTTTTTTTGCACATTTGTTAAGAGTACCATCTGACGAAAATTCAACACCGCTGCCTACCGTACCAGATTTCCAGGTAATTCCATTACAAGTTACCGAGTTGCCGGAATTATTTTTAAGCATCAATGCAATTTGTTTTACCAGTTTTATGTCATTACAAACGTGGCCACTCATATCGTAAGTGCCTTTCATGGTAACCTTTAAAAAATCATTTGTTGTTGTATCTAAACTAGATCTGAATGACGTCCAGTTATCCCATTGGGAATTTCCTGAACTATAGGATACATCAGTAACAAATGTATCGTTATACGAAATTGTATTTTGTGCTTTTAGCAAAAATACACTGGCAATGGTAATAAATAATAAACAGAGCAATTCTCTGAGTATTTTTTTCATGGGCAGTAGAATTAAGGCAATACAAATATATTGTATTGGTTTAACTGCCTGTATTTAAGGTTCTGAAATGGGATTGGTTGTTAAAAATTGAACTAATAATGTTAAAAAACCAGTCATTATTGACTTATTACTATCTTAACCTGGGTTCTAAAACCATTGGTTTGGGTTATTTTAAGTAAATAAATACCTTTACTTATTTTCGGAATAAAAATTGAGTGTTCCTTATTTCCAAGAAGAGATGTTGAATAAACCAATTGACCAGATAGGTTATTAATTTCTAAATTAAAGATTTCATTGGAGACTAATGAAGGTATTTGAATAGAAAAAATACCATAGTTTGGATTTGGAGAAATAATAAAAGGAATACGTTTAGGTAATTTATCAATTCCAAGATGCTTAACAATTACAAATTGTGAAGAATCTATACAATGGCATCCCTCGGCATTTTTGATAAATAGGGTGACCCTATATTTCCCATCCATTTCAAAACGATGCCTTGGTGAAACGGAATTGTAATTTCCACCTCCATCAAAACTCCATTGATATAAAGGGTAATTTATAACAGAAGGGCTAAATGTGTATTCAAGCCCCCCTGTGCCTGATGATTTAAAAGTGAATCCGCAGGTAGGAGTTTCTTTAATATTTACAGGTAAGGTAATGGCATCCATGCAACCGCCTATGTTTTTGGCAATTAAGGTAACATTAAAGGTTGATGCTACATTAACATTGTATTTTTTGGTAGGTGAAAAGGAATTGCTACTATCCCCATCTCCAAATTTCCATTTGAAATTTATTAAACCACTTCCTTTGGTTTTATTGGTAAAAACCACATCTGTACCAGTACAAGCATCCAAGGCTTCAAAATTTACAATGGGCTGTGGCAAAACATTTACTGATTTTTGAATGGAGGTACTACATCCGTTATTGCCTATGGCAATTAACTTGATGGTTCCTATTCCCAAATCCAAATAATTGTGCTGTGGACTTTTGCCTCTGGATGTGCCACCATCCCCAAAATCCCAAAAATAACTTGTGGTTACTCCAGATGGTTCAATGGAAGTATTGGTAAATTGAACTGGTTTTACATTACAAATCGGACCATTGATAAACGATGCTTCGGGCGAGGCATTAATAAGAATTATTTTGGTAACAGAATCGGTACATCCAAATTGGCTGGTAGCAATATATTTCACTATTTTGTAACCTGATGTAGTATAAATATGAGTTGGGTTAATATTATTGTTCCCTGTTCCATCACCAAATTGCCAGTTGCTTCCAAAGTTTTCACCTAGTGTAATAGTACTATTATTTTCAAAATTAATGGTGTTATAGGAACAATTACCTTTTATCGTAAAAGCTGCAGATGGTCTTACAAACTGGTGGGCCTTTTTACTTAGTGAATTTACACAGCCATTAGCTTTAGCTTCAAGGGATACTATGTAACTCGAGGGAATAAGGTATTTGTGTTTGAAGTTTTCCTTATTACTAAATTTTCCATCGCCTAAATCCCAACTATACGAAATTGAGCCTGTACTTATTGTGGTTAAATTTATAAAGTTTAAACTATCCCCCAAACAAGCATTTATTACCTTAAACTTAACATCAGGTATTTCAAATACTTTTATTTTTATAATGGTGTCTTTACTAATTCCAAAATTACTTTTGGCCAATAATCTAACATTATAATGGCCATGCATAGGATATAAGTACACAGGATCAATAAGCTGACTCGTATCGCCATTGCCAAAGTACCAAGTATAGGTGGTACTACCACTTTTAATTTTAGTTAGGTTTTTAAATTGAACTGGCAGGCCAAAGCAAACATTGGCTGCGTTAAAATTGGTTTTAGGAGTAGGGGCTATGTAAATTTTTCGTTGAATAGTAGTATCGCATTTGGTAATTAATAAATCCTGAAGTGTGGTATAAATTGTAATCAAGCTATCTTCTAAGGATTGGCTGGGTATAAATCTCATTTTCCCATTTGAGGTTGGTGTAGGAAACCTTAAACCTGTGTCACTGTTCGGCACATTTTTTCCACTTGGATTAATTACTCTAACATCTGTCACAATCCAATTCGTTCCAAATCCTGAATTGGAATATCCTGAAGGGGGTTGTAATTCGTAATTTAATTCCTTTCCTACCGCCACTATATCAGGGTTTAAATTAGTACCCTTGCTAGCAGAATTGGGCGATTCAAAAGGATTTCCTTTAATAATTTCGGCTCCAATTGGTTTTCTTTTTATTGTCAACAACATGGAATCTCTCGTACTATTACAGATAGGAATTTTATAATATAAACGGATATTTCCATTTCTTCCTGTAAAGGTGGAGCCCCAGTTTAATCCTACCCCAATTCCTGTAGTTATTACCAAAGTTTCATCGGTGGTTACAGAAGATGAAAGATTTCCATATTGCAAATAATAGGAGGGGGCACTCGTGGTTTGTACATACAATCCAATGGTTTTACTACTAGGTACGCTAAATACTACCGGAACCGTGGTGGGTATACCGGTGCCCTTACTTATTACTTTACTTTTGGTAAGCAATGTCCATGCTGCCGGATTCGTTTCATTACCTATATAACTTCCGTTAAGATAGTAAGTTTCAATATTTACAGGAGTCCCTGATGGAGCTCCAATATTAATTGCTATACTGTCGATTGAGTTATTTTGAATGGATTTTATATCAATCATGAAGCCCGCTTGCTGGTTTCCTCCGTTAAAATTGGTTTGAATATATGAGCTTCGCAATTGACCAGCAGAACCTAAAAAATATTTATAAATTCCAGGGCCTAAATAAGGGGTTTTAAAAAAACGCCCAACTCCTAAAATGGTGTTACTTGTTTTTGAATTATACCATAAGAGCGTATCTCTAGAGTTAGCCGGCTTACCTATTATTGTATTTATCCCACTTCCACATAAAGCAGTATCTCTTGCATAAGGTTTATTAGGGGAGCCTGTATAATTAAACATATATATCAATGTGTCATTACGAGTATAATCATCATTGGTTCCATTTGGTTTTGATGTCCAAATTTTTTGAGAATACTTGGTGTAAGGTGTGTAATTAAGTCCGGTTTTAAGAATTAGAGCGGTGTCTTTGCCCGGCAAAATTTTAGATTTTAAAAAAAATGTTCCTTGCGCTGTTCCGTTCAGTTCCCAATTTACCCTCACACTATCCAGTGTTTTTGATCCCAAATTTTTTATAGTGGCCATCACCTGATTAGGGTTACTACATAAAATAGCATTTGTAATACCCGTTACAGCAGCATCATTAGGATAAAGTCGATAGGTAAATTCTAAAGTCATTCGTTGACTTGGCCCGGGGCAGCTTACCGTATTTACCCCTCCCCAATTGCCATTTCCAATAATTGGCCTTAATTGGTAGGACGGGGTTGCACAATTGCAAGCTCCGGTTTGTCCATCTGCTGCTACCCCTACATTATCACTTGATGAAGCACAACTTCCACCCGAATAGCAAGCTCCTAATCCAGCCACCACCCATGTATTGCTGCCACATACAATAGAAAGATCAGTTCCTGCTACTGGGTTTTTTAATCTAATTGCTAATCTTCTGGCAATAAAGGAGTCATTGCATGTTCGTCCGGTCACGTCAAACGTGCCTTTCATGGTTATGCTTAATAGTTTAAAGTTTGTGGTATCCAATTTCGACCTAAAATCTCCCCAGCCATTATATTGGCTATTGCCGGGGCAATATGTTACTCCTTGCACAAATGTATCTGAATAGGCGATTTTACCTGTTACCTGTGCCCAAGCAGAATGAGATAATAGATTTACAAAAAAGACAAAAAATAAAATAGCCAACTTTTTCATCCGGTTACGAAGATATGGCAAATTCCTGAAGTGTATTATTTTGAGTTGAAAAAAGTAGAAAAGGGTTACAATTGATTAGCCTTATAAGTAAAACTTATGAGTCCATGTTAGTCCAAAGTATCCATATCCGTCAAAGTCATCGCTAGCCGATCGGTTTCCTGTTTGATTATTAGGGTTAGATAGTTTTACAGCTGTTTCACCCAACCCCTTGTTTCTTTCCTTTAATTCAGTAGGATCGGGGTATTTGCCAGTGCTCACATCATCCAAATAATCGGTAAAAAGTTTATTATAGGTATAAGAAAATGCAACAATGTTTTTTTGCCCAAAATGTCTTTTTATACTTACCCCTACAGGTATACCCACAGCCCAGCTTTGATATGGGCCACTTCCACCTTTTAACGTTTGGCCCTCGGTTCCTACAGGCCTTAGTTTATACCATTTTCCGTCCACTTGGGCAGTAGGTGTAAAATTGTAATAATTAACCCCAGCAAAAATTGTGGGAACGTATGATTTTATGGAGCGATAACGCATCAAATCTAATTCCATGGTGGCACCAATATCAAAAATATAGGTACGAAATGTAAGTCCACGTTCATAGCCAGTTCCACGCTGTTTACCCAGCACCGTTTGTCTATCGTCAGTTCCTGCAATAATCATATAGTTGGCCATAAGGTTTAGTTGCCAAAAATCAGTAAAATGGTATCGGCTTCTTATACCTACAGCTGGCCGGGCATTACTAAGAGATAAACCAATGGTGGTGGAAACTAGGTCGCCCCAATATAAAGCATTTCCAAAAAATACTCCAGCCTCCCAAAAATGCGAAGTTTTCAAAACTTTCAAAATGGTATCGGTATTATCTACGGTAGAATCAAACTTACTATAGTATAAATAAAGTTCCTTTATTTTTTCTTCCGATGGATTTTCCGGTGAGTCATTTTGAGTAGGGGCCAATTTATTTTGTTTAATTACCAAGTCTTTGCGAGCTAATTTTTTCAAAAAATTAGTAATAATTAAATCCATATCATTGTTTTTTAAAAACTGCTTTTTACCTATAAATAAAGCCGGAACATCGATACCGTTTTCGTCATAAAATCCATCTACATATAAATACCCATTTTTTTCCTTTGACATGATATTGTCATTCAGTTCAATTTGTACCTGGCGATTACCTTCTCCCCATTTTAATTTATGCTTAATCGGCTGACCAAATAATGTATCGTTTTTAATATAAAAGTATTTAACACTATATTTTTCTGAATTAATAATAGGGCGATTAAATACCAGATCAATGGTGGAAATACCTGATTTTAATTTTTCAAAAAATAACAACTCGTTTAATTCTTCCCCATCTAATAATACTTTATAAAAATGCCCGTTAAGCTCAGCATCAGGCTTCTCATCTGTTTTATTAAAGTATAGTGTAGGGGCCCTAAAATTAGCGGAAACAAAATCAAATGTTTTTTCAATTTCCTTATTTTTTGGGTTTCCAAAATAATTGTTTGATACATTTAAACGATCTGCCGAGCCCACCACACAAATATTAGTATAATCTACGGCCAAAGTATCTTCAAAAAATAAATTAGAATAATTATCAAATACCGAGTTTTTATAGAATATGGGGGTTTGAGGATTAGCTGAAGCGTTATAAGTAAAAAAAACAGGTGATGTAAACATACCATTTCTATCTCTACCAACATATTCGTTTCGGGTAATAACATTTCCTGTAAAAATTGTACTTATATTTTCGGATGAAATATTAGAAATTAGCAATGAACCTGAATTATTTGAAAAGGTATTGTTTATAATGTTAATGTTTACCATCCTATCGGCAAGTACGTTGTCAATATCATTTATTTCTATGCACGCACCGTATATTTCAGAAAATTTAAAAACATTGTTTTTAATATTTATACCATCCCTTAGCCAATTTTTTTCAAAGTGGATGGGTTTGGATAAATATTTAAAACGGCCATAAATAATATTAATGGTAGAATTTTCATCGCCCCTTACTACAATTCCAGCTCCAGGATAATCAGGGTCATTGCTTAAAAAATTTACCAGATTATTTTTTTTACCTTCAATATCTATTGAGCCCTCTACAATTATTTCGGCATCTTTAGCAAATTGAACCGTTATGCCTTGTCTCAAGATTAAAATGGCTCCTTTTTTAACATAACATTTTCCGGTTAATAAATAATTTCCCGGTTCAAGCGTAGTATTTGAATTGATTTGAGAAGGAAAGGTCTTAATATCTTTTTGCGCAAACAAGTAACAATGTATCGCTAACAGAAATAGTGTGATAATATATTTGCCTTTAACTTTCACCTTTATTTTATTTTTATGGTTAATGGTGCAATGGACGTTTCTGTTCCTAACGATGATTTTGTTTTGATATTTGAAAAAATGAAGACATCACCAGGTTTAGCACCGCTTATTAATTTTGCTACTAAACTGTTGAACGAGGAACCAATATTTTTTACAGGTTTGGTAACAGAGGTTTCATTGTTAAAAATTTTCATAAAATCAAATTCGGCGATATATACCTCTTCATTTACGAGATATTCGTCTGTTTTTAGGCTTAATTTTTTAAGTTCTTTAAGATCCGTGGTTTTAATGTCATTACCATTAAAATAACCATTTATGAATGGAATTGGAGGTTGCAATTCGCGAACAGTAAATTCTTGTTCTGCAATTTTTACCCTACCATACGTTAAGTTTGCAAAAACCTCTGCTTTCACTATCCCTTTCCTTTTAACTCTCACATAAAAAACATCCCCTTTTTTTAATATCACCCCGTCGCTTTTTGTTTGC
>JBJXDS010000007.1:0-5316 GCA_046154525.1 Bacteroidia bacterium | reverse complement strand
GTGAACTAAAGTTTAAATAAAAAACAAAAACCAGGGCCCCAACTAATAAAATAAAAAACTGCATCGGAACTTTTACCAGGCCGTTCATCAATAAACTGATGCGGCTTTCTTTAATGCTTGTAGCTGTAAGATAACGTCCTACCTGGCTTTGGTCGGTTCCAAAGTAGGACAAGGCTAAGAAAAACCCTCCAATCACCCCACTCCAAATATTATACTTGTCTTTCCACCAAACCGGGTCGGTTACATCAATTTTAGTTTCAATCACATTCATTTTCCCCATTTTGGTAGCTACTTTTATGGCATCCCAAAAACCAATTCCTTCCGGTAAAAGATTTACTACCATATATCCTGCCAAAAACATCCCGATAAAAACAATGAACAATTGCTGCATTTGAGTATAGGCCACAGCCTTGGCTCCTCCGCTAACTGTATAAATTATTAGCAAACCGCCCATAAAAATATTGGTATAATAAATATTCCAACCCAATAAGGACGAAAGAATAATGGAAGGGGCATAAATGCTGATACCTGTGGAAAGCCCTCTTGAAATTAAAAATAATATAGAAGCCAGAGTCCGGGTTTTTAAATCAAAACGTTGCTCCAAATATTCATAAGCTGTATAAACTTTTAGTTTGTGATAAATCGGAACAAAGGTAATGCACAACACAATCATGGCCAGAGGCAAGCCGAAGTAATATTGAACAAAGCGCATCCCATCGGTATATGCCTGACCAGGTGCGGATAAAAATGTAATGGCACTGGCTTGTGTACCCATTATAGAAAGCAATATTATAAACCAGGTCATGGAATTATTGCTTTTAAAATAGGAATGCAGGTTTCGGTCGCCCTTGCTTTTATACACACCAAAAAGCAACACACCAAGAAGTGTGAGGCAAAGAACTATCCAGTCGGTCGTTGACAAAATTATATTAGCTTTATTAAAAATCCCCGTAACCCCCTTTTAAAGGGGGAATTTGCTTCGTCAAACATTCTTATAATTTTCATTACTCTCTTTTTCTAAAAAAAATATGTGTCCAATGGAGAGGTCTTTTAAGATTCCTCCGTCGTCGGAATGACAATCCCGGATAGTTGTCATGCCGAGGCACGAGGCATCTATTCACGTCATAATAGATTCCTCCTTCGTCGGAATGACAAACCGCGGCAATTGTCATGCTGAGGAACGAAGCATCTTGTTATTATTTAGCATCCCCCTACCCCATTCACCACTTCTCATGCAAATGCTCAAGGGGGAATTTCACCCGCAGGCATTTCCAAATTTCCAAATTTTCAAATTTCCAAATTTCCAAATCATTTCATCTCCACCAAATTCACCATCAACCTATATGCTCCCGGCACTCCCGCAGGTAATTCCCTAAAGAAAACCAATGCTGTATATATAAAATTCCCTTTTCCATGTTTGCTTATTATCAGGCTGCCTTTGTTTGGTTTTTCGCCTTTATCGTTCATGCTTAAAGGGCATTCGTAAGTTGAATCAATATCCCCGGCGAAATAAATTCCCCGTTCCTGTATCCAGCCTTCAAAATCCCTTTCTGTTATTTTATTTGGGGTATTTAAAACCGGATGATTGGGCAAATCAAAATTCACTTTTGCATGTTCATCCGTCACCCGTTCGCGGGTTAGTTTAAATGGCTTGGGCCCAAAGTCTCCTTTAAACGGCCCTGCAAAACTGTTGGTATTGTATTGCACAATCAGGTTTCCTCCATTGCTTACATAATCCATCAGCTTTTGTTTGTAAGTAGTCAAAAGCGGATTGGTATTGTATGCCCTTATACCTGTAATAATAGTATTGAAATTTTTAAAATCATCGTTGGCCACCATGGCATCGGTAATGGTCACCACTTCATAGCCCAATTGTGAAAGGCATTGCTGCACCTCATCCCCTGCCCCGGGAATATACCCAATGCGTTTGACAGTTTTTTTAACATCCAGTTTCAGCAATTTGGCTTCGGCCTCCGGAAACCATGTTTGGATTGGGATATGGTCGTATTTTATTTCACGGATGCTTTTGGTGTAGGTTTCACCGTTTACTTCGGCAATCGCTTTTGCAATTCCCTGGCTTATATTTGAAGGTGGAGTTACTTTAAAACTCACCGTTTGCTCCTCGTTCTTTTTAAATAAACTAACATTTATTTCCGAAGGTTCTAATTTCCATCCAGCAGGGATTTGCAGCTTTACTTTGGCATTTAGGCTGTCTTTACCAGCTTTTACCTTGACCTTTATTTCTTTGGAGTTATCATCCGAAAAAACCAGTACTTCATTTTCCATGGTTAATAAAACAGGAGGAATAATAACCAAGGGGCGGTAGAGTTCTCCTTTTTCGGGATCTACCCAACGGTATTGGACTGGGTAAGTTTTATCAATCCCTAAACTTTCTAAACTTGTTCCTTTGTCTATCTTCAAATTCGCATTGATTTTAAAATTAAGAGAAAGATAAGAAGTATAATCTTCAGGTTTACCAATGTCGGTTTGCTTACTTATTTTAAATATTCCGTCTGGCAAAGTTTCAAGCCAAAAGGGTTGTGTAGTTATTTTATTCTTTTTAATAAATCTCAAATCAGAATAAGTATTAAAAGTAAATAATTGGTTTGGATTTAATACAGTATGTTTAACCGAATCAATTGATTTTTTTAGGTCCCCAAGAGGCGCCGAAATAAAAATATCTTCTATTTCAATTGGTTTGGAAGACCTGTTAATGGCAGTAAAAGTAATTTTATTCATCCCTCCAATATTAATTTGTGTTTCATTGCAATTAAGTTCAACTGTAACACCCATTGTGGCCAAAATAATATTTTTAAGAATATTTTTGTTATAAACCAACTCATGTTTACGAAATTGACCTGTTAAAAAGTGTTCAATTTTTAATAGCTCAGGCAAAACATCTTCAGGTTTATCAATTTTGTATTTTTTAATTGCCTCCTCACATAACTTACCAATTTTTTCTCCCCCCTTCACCCTCTTCCAGCTAAAATCTATCCTATCAAAAATATCTTTCAAATTGGCGGTATCGCCTTTAATGGGTTTAAAATGTTCCAAAAATTCTCCCCGCTGCCTGGCACTGCCAAAACCCTGGCTTTTATGCATGCTGCGGCTTTCGGCGGCTATTTCGCCATAACTTTTGCCTAACAAAGCATTGTATCCACCAACATCCAGTTTTATATATTTACTCATATCGGCTTTGGGGTCACGGAAACGGGCGGTGGTATTGTAAAACATCCGCCGGGCTTGCCACACTTTTACATATTTCAATTGCTCCGGGAATCGTGTGGAATCTGCCGCCGCATCAAAGGCTTCTTCGGCTAATATGCCCGAAGCGGTGTGATGGCCATGTCCCCCGCTTCCATCGGTAGCAAACCGGCTTATGATAATATCGGGCCGGAAATTCCGGATAACCCAAACCACATCAGACAAAATGGAATCGTGGTTCCATTTTTCAAAGGTTTCTTCGGGCGTTTTGCTAAACCCAAAATCATAAGCCCTTGTAAAAAACTGTTCGCCACCATCTATTCTGCGGGCAGCTAATAATTCCTGGGTTCGTATTAATCCCAATTCTACACCTTGCTCAGGGCCAATCAGGTTTTGACCGCCATCGCCACGGGTTAAAGAAAGATAGCCTGTCCGCAAACATTTTTCATTGGCTAAATAGGCTATCAGTCGTGTATTTTCATCATCGGGATGGGCGGCAATATATAGCACCGAACCAACGGTGTTCAGCTTTTTTAGTTGTAAAAGTATTTCGGAGGATGAGTAAGATTTTGGCGGTTGGGCTTTTAATAAAACGGGTATTAAAAAAAGTAAAAGCGTTATTTTTTTGAGCATTCTGTTTTTTAAAAAATTGGGTTAGCGAAATTCGGTTTTTTCAGACACGAATTTCACGAATGAACACTAATTTTATTATTCAAATTTTAAAATTAGGAAATTTGTCCTTTATGAACTTTGCTTTGCATTAGCAATAGTGCTTTGATAAATAAATTTTTTAAAAACAAAAGGCAGTTTCTATATGTTTGTAAAAATATCCATGCAAGCTAAAATATCAAAATTCTCAATTTTTCTTTTTATCGCTTTAGTGGGTTGCAGCCCTAAAGTAGTAACTTTTACCCAATCGGATGTTGATAGGGCTTCGGTCAAATTCCCAGGGGCTACCACAGCTTCACTGGCCGAGGGCAAAGAACTTTACAAAACCCATTGCCAAAGTTGTCATTTATTAAAATCGGTTAAATCTCAATCGGAAGATGGCTGGAGAAAAATAGTGCCGGGAATGGTGCAGGGTGCCAATAAAAAAGCCGGAAAAGTGGTAGTAGATGCTGTGATAGAAGAAAAAATATTGGCCTACCTTGTAACCATGAGCACCGCACCAGCCAAATAATGAAGATAGAAATTTGGAGTGACGTGATGTGTCCGTTTTGTTATATTGGCAAACGGAAATTTGAAGCAGCCTTAAATAAATTTTCGGACAAAAAAAATGTAGAAATAATCTGGAAAAGTTTTCAATTAGATCCATCTATTGTTACGGATCCATCAAAAAATGTAAACGAATTTTTGGCCGAACGCAAGGGTTGGACCTTGGAACACGCAGCAGGAATGAACGAACATGTTACAAAATTGGCTGCCGAGGTAGGTTTGGTTTTTAATTTAAATAAAGCTGTGGTGGCTAATTCGTATGATGCACATCGATTTTCACATTTGGCTAAAAAATACAACTTACAAAATGAAGCAGAGGAAGCCTTATTTAAAGCCTACTTTACTGAAGGAAAAAACACGGCTGACCATGAAACGTTAGTAAATTTAGGGACTGAAATTGGTTTGGATGCTATAGAAGTAAAAGAAATGCTTGAAAGTAAACTCTATTATGATGCCGTACAAAATGATATTTATGAAGCCAGCCAAATTGGAGTGAGTGGTGTTCCTTTCTTTTTATTTATTGATAAATATTCCATTTCCGGTGCTCAGGATAGTTCGGTATTTTTACAGGCGTTGGAAACAGTGAATAAAGAGTTGGTGAATTTAGCTTAAATACAAACTCATCCCCCTACCCCCTTTGATAAGGGGGACGGCTTACGCAAGATGACTTGACAGATAAAAATAACAACTCAATAACGAATCACCATTTAAACTATTTTAACCACTAACTAAATAACCAATCACTAATTTGCATCCAAACGAACAACTCATACACACGTTTTATTCTGCCTTTCAAAACAAGGATTATAAAACCATGCAGGAATGTTATACCGACAATGCTAAATTTTCGGACCCGGTTTTTCCGAATTTAAACTCGCGACAATTAAAGGCGATGTG
>JBJXDS010000006.1:0-2838 GCA_046154525.1 Bacteroidia bacterium | reverse complement strand
AAATTGATGTATTCCCTGAAGTAGCTTGCTTCTTATTTGCTTTAATATAAATACTATCAGAACAATACTTCATGAAGGGGATTAGTTTTGTCATAAATGATCCCAGGAGTGAAGCAATACAAATTATTTTATTTTTAGCAGATACATATTTCATATCCTCAGGTAAGATTCCGATACCAAGGAAGCTATGGTTTCTAAAACTAAAATTGCTAAACACATTTAAAAAGAACTGTTTATATTCGTCTGGTGTATAATAACGAACACACCATGAATTGTAGTCATCAGCTTTTATTTGTTCCTTTTCTACATTTGTAAACCTGTTTCTAATTCCATTTTTATTGGGGAACTCAAGAAACGTAAAACCATTATCAGACAAAATCCGGTTGATATGACCAAGGCAGCTAAGAAGCCTTTCACGGTGTGTGTGTTGAATCACACTAAAACTCCACACCAAATCAAAAATATTGTCCCTGAATGGTAAATTTTTTAGATCTGCAACTACTGTATAGCCGTTTTTTTTATTATCTTGTAATGTTTGCATAGCTACTTTACAAAATTCAAGTCTTAGGTCAATGCCTATAGGTATATATCCTTTATTGGCTCCTGCAACCAACCACCTTCCCCAACCATTCCCAATATCCAGCATAAGTCCGCTCTTAACAGATGGTAAAGGTAATTCATATTGCGGATATCCATTTAGCTTCCCAATTCTGTCAACATAATGGACACCATTTGTGGCTGCAATTTGTTGCTGAACTATCCAGGGCAATTGACCTGAATAATTTGGAGGTGCGGGATCATACTTAAGTTCTTCATAAATTTTGCTTCTGTCAAAATCGAATTTGTCTATATCTTCGTTTAGGGTATTTGTCATTATATTTATTTTAGGTTTAATGTTTTAAAGATTTTATCAAAGTAGGTATCACAATTTAGTTCTTCATTAAATGTATCAGCAGCATTTTGGCTTAACGAATCATAGTTCAATATAATATCTGATATATTTTTAATAAGAGATTCTTCATCTAATTCAGTTGAGAAAGCCCATTTATATTCTTTAAAGTTTTCATAAAATCCTGGACTCATCAATACAGGTAAACCTTCGGCAATATATTGAAATACTTTTCCTGAACCTCCTTTCCCCATTGTTTTTGAAACTAAATCTGCTTTGTGAAATATATGAATCCCTATATTACAGCTACGTAAGACCTCTGGTACCTCTCTCCAAGGACCTGCCGGTATAAATATTACATTCTTTTCAACCATGCAGGTTTTAACAATATTTTCAAGTTGGATTTTATAATCTGATAGAATAAAGCCTTTTAAAATCAGGTTTAAATTATAACCCATTATAGATTTCCCTGAAAGTTTGATTAATTCCTCTAAACCATTACCAGGACTAATTACACCTGAAAATACTAATGAAACTATATTGTTTTCAAGTTTTCTTTTTTTTCCTCCATGCAACTTTAATAGTGGATAATTTGGCAAAATGTAATAGCTGGACCTTAATAAATGTATTGGGAAGAAAATATTTCTTTTTTCTTCTGTATGTGTAAATAAATCTATTTTTGAAAAATGCCTGAACATGGCTCTATAGGAAAACCAAGCTTGCGAGTATTTTTTGGTTTTTTCAATATCAATAGGATCATAATTATGATACCATATCTTTATATTTTTAGGTAAAAACTGACGGATTAAACTATATGATAGAAAAGCTGGTGAATTAAACAATATAATTAATTGATACTTATTTTTTCTAACCAATGTTAATAGTTTTAGAGAAAATTTAATAAAAAAAAGCCAACGTGATAATGGATTTTTTTTATATATGCTATCTAAAGATATTTGTTTTTTATTATAGGGCAATAATGTTACGTTATCGGGGAACTGCCACGTAGTTTCCATTGCGTTTAAAAAAAATATATCGAGTCTATTACTGTATTGAGCAAGCAATTCATTATGATAAATACCGGGACCATGCGTTTCATAATGCGCATATACAACCGATAGTGTTTTTATATTTTTTTTTAATGTCATTTTTTTAATGATGATTTATTGAGGCACTTCCATACCCTCTGCAACTCTTTTTTCTGCAACCTTTATAACCCTGCTCATCCCTTCGCGGAGACTAATTTCAGGATAGAAACCCAAAAGTTTTTTTGCAAAAGTAGGATCACAATATCGGTTAGATACCCCGACTGGTTTTCCAGAACGGCCTTCCACTTTTGGCTTATAGCCAACAATATCTGCCATTAACGAAGCCAACTCTAAAAACGAAGTAGGGATTCCACTACCAATATTCACTGCGGTGCCATCCTCAATTTGTTCAATAGCTAATTCAATACAATTAATACAATCCTCAATATGCACAAAATCACGGCATTGTTCCCCTGTTCCCCATACAAAAAGAGGGTCAAATTTTGCAGCAGCTCGCATGGCAATTGCCGGGGTGGGATAAACTGGTTCCTGCCATTCACCATAGCCGCTAAAAGGTCTTACCACTGCTACTTTTAAACCGTAGTTTTTATGTGCTATTCTGCTGAGGTATTCGCCGGTAAGTTTACTCCATCCATACGTAAAATCAGGGGCAGCAAATCCCTTTTCAAAATCAATCATATCCTCTTTTAAAGCTATATTAGAATTTAAAACCTGTAAGCCAATAGGATAGGCTGCACTGGAAGAGGCGTACATTACTCTTTCGGGCATATTAACCTTGACACACCATAAAAAGAAAGCAGCATCTATGCTTAAGTCTAATCCTACAGACAATGGATCACCATCTATCTTTACCCTTCCTCCAACTATAGAAGCGTAGTGATATATCCTTGAAAATTTTGG
>JBJXDS010000005.1:0-5172 GCA_046154525.1 Bacteroidia bacterium | reverse complement strand
TTATTTGTTCCTTCAAAAAATTTTAAAAATAGGTTACGTTTTATTTAAAATAAATTAAAATACTATTCATTTTACCAAATTCCCTTCCATATCCAGCACATAAAAATAATTATTGGGCGGCTGGCTCCATATTATATAAAACCGATTACCATCGGCAAATAAATTATTGATATGATTTGGGTCATAATCACCTCCCTCCATTTTGGTTATTACTTTTACCGATTCTACTTTCATTTGGTCATTTAGCATTACCAATGCCATGCAGCTATTGTTTTTGTTATCGGGGTAATAAATAGTAAACGCATAACCCGTGTTTGTTTTTATAGCAAAGCTGGTTGCTCCGCTAAAGTAGGTATTAATAATGTTCTGTGTGGTCGTATTCCAATCAGGCAGATAATCGGTTATATTCAATCCGTGCTCGGTTAAAAGTTTATTGTCAGGGCTCATAGTTGAAATACTTATATCAAAATCACTTTTTTCGGGAAGGAACTTAGTGCCTATGATGTAAAATCCATCGGGTGATTCAATTAATTGTCCGGCACCATATTTATTTGTTTGGCTATTTAATTCATAAGTGGAAATCCTTTTGCCATCATAGTCATATTGATAAATACTGTAATTTCTTGTAAAATACTTTGAATTTTGTAAAACATAAATATACTTGGCGGTAACTAATATCTGGTCATTGCTGAAATCCTTAGGAAAACTACCAAATTCAACCGTGCGTATCCAATCCAATGTAAGGTTAGTATTGTAGCAACTAATTTTTTTGATTGTTCCATCGGTGCAAGCAATAGCATATCGTCCATCGGCCATTTGTTCCACATCGTTTACTATAATAGAACTATCATTGAGTTTAAATTCCTTTTGCAAAGAAATGTTTTTATCGGTTAGGTAAAGCTTTGTATAGGGATAACCATTATATGCGGTATCAAAGTATGTAAATTCCGAGTTTAAAATAAATGAATTGCGATTTGGTTTTAATTGGGTAATGCTGGTAGAAAGGGTGGTATTCTTTGGCAATAAGGGCATTGTATTTATTACAAATTCTGAAAAATTACCATTTAAGGGATTTAAACTCATTCGGCTCATTTTTCCCTGACTTATATACTTGTCAGCATACACGGGGACTTCTGTATGGTCCCATCCCAAAAAAAATGGTTCACCTTCGCAAATAAATGCACCTTTATGAAATAACGGAACTACAAAACAGCTTTTAGATGAAAGTTTGGTTGTATTGGTTTCCTTACGGCACGAACTTATGGTGAGCATAAATCCAATAAGAATAAATGGGACTCTCATAAGGCTAAAATAGAAGAAATGGTTTTTTCTAATTTTCATTTATTTTAAAATTAATTGTCCGCTTTCAGTTAGCCTAAGTAAGGCAATATCCTTTTCCTTTAGGGTATTTTGATAGGAACAAAAAACTGAAATGCTGTTATCCTTTTGCATAAAAATGCCTTTTACTTTATCAATTTTCAATTTATCATACGCATTACTTTTCCAAAGTATTGTACCGTTTAGGTCTGTTTTTATTATTTCATGGCTGCTTACAAAGTAAGCCAAGCCATCCTTGTACAACATATCATTTATTAAATAATCTTCAGAAATTAAGGTACGTTTAATAATTGTTCCATCAGCTTTGCAAAACAACATTTCACTTTGTGCTGCAACTATATAGTTTTCCTGACCATCGTTAACCAGTTGCATTGGGTAAAAGTAATTGATAGAAGTTTCTTGAAAAAAATAAGTGCTATAAAATCCTACTATCGGTTTTCTTGAAATATATTTATTGTAACCACTCGTTGAATTCGGGGATATTTTTATTAATGATAAAGGAAAATTATCTGCACCGCCGCTATGTTTCACCATTAACATTTGTATATTTCCATCGTGGCTTAATAAGGCATTGCTTCCTATATAACTAATCACAAAATCCGGCATTGGACTAATGGTATCAAAATAGTTATAATGGCTATTCCATAAAGTATCCCCAAGTTTATTTATACATTGTATATATGCCCGCGATGCGTAATAGGCTTGGGTTCCAAATTTTCTTAGATAATTACTTGTGGAACCAATTAAAGCAAAATTTTGATTGGGCAGCAATAAAACCTTATTTAATGCATTACTAAAATTTTGTGTATTAGGGTTAGGGTTTCCATAATACGTTTTTTGCCATAACAATTCCCCATTTCCTGTTACATACACAGCATACATGCATGGGTTAGCAATAGCCGAAGCTGAATCTATAGAAACTCCAAAACTGGTAGAAGTGCCAGCCGCTAAAATATTTCCTTGCCCATCAAACGTAGCACTTTCAAAATAATCATTAGAAAAACCGCCGTATGTTTTGTACCAAAGCTGATTATAGTCTTTATCAAGTCGCAATAAAAAACCATCCTGCTTGCCATGGCTGCCACCATTGGTATTGCCCCAAATAAGGTAGCCATCATCGGGGGTTTTTATAGCCCCGGCAATATTTTGGTTTCCCTTAATGGGAAAAACTCTACCAAAGCTGGTAAACGAATCCGTTGTTGTTACTTCCTTTTTGCAGGTACTAAATAAAACTACCACTAAAAAAGCTATGGTTAGCTGATAGATATACCTTTTGATTTTCATTTTTTAATTAACCCGTTATATCAATCCTTTCTTTTTTAAATATAATTGCTAAAAAGGCGGAAACAAAAGTAAAGAATAAATGGAGAAACCATGATTTATCATAATTGGATATATTCAAATTAAAAAAAACTCATTCTACCAAATTCCCTTCCATATCCAGTACATAAAAATAATTATTTAGATATTGTCTCCACATAATGTATAAGTGGTTATCATCATTTAACAAGTTGAGTTTTTCAGTAATAAATGAAAACTCGTTAAAACCATTTCCAACGTTTTTGGCTATTACTTTTACCGATTCTACCTTCATCTCATTATTAAGCATTACCAGGGCCAGGCTACTTTTACCTTTTCTATCGGGGTAAGAAAAGACATAGGCATAGCCATTTTCTGTTTTTATAACATGGCTTGAACTGGGGCTAAATAATGTATTAGCAACATTTCGTGTTGCCGTATTCCAGTCGGGTAGATAATCCACTATATTTAATCCATGTTCGAATACTAATTTATTTGACGGGCTCATGGTCGAAATATTTATATCATAATCACTTTTTTCGGGAAGGTACCTGGTGCCTATGATGTAAAAACCATTGGCTGATTCAATCAATTGCTTTGCACCATACTTATTTGTAGTACTGTTTAAATCATAAATAGAAGTCCTTCGGCCATCGTAGTCATATTGCAGGATGCGGTAATTTTTGGTAATATATTTTGAATTTTGCAAAACATAAATATAATTGGGTGTTGCCATTAATTCTGCCGTGTTATAATCCTGAGAGCTACTCCCAGATTCCGCTATTTTAGTCCAATCCAATTGCAGGTTGCTGTTGTAGCAACTAATACTCTTTGTAATTCCTTTATGACTGGAAACTACAAATCTCCCGTCAGGCATTTGTATCACATTATTTATACTTACCGTACTATCAAGTAGGTTAAACCTTTTGATTGGAGTAAGATTTTTATTGGTAAGGTAAACTTTAACATGAGAGGTGGTATTGAATCCTGTATCATAGAGCGTATAATTTGAAACTAATATAAAAGAATTACTATTTAATTGGGTTAAACCATTAGATCGTGTAGTAAGGGGTGGCAATGGCGGATAATAGTCAAGTAGCGATTGCGAAAAATTGCCATTTACAGTATTTAATCCTATCCAGGTAAATTTGGATTGGGATCCAACAGCTTCATCGGGAGTAATATCTATATATTCAGAGCTGAGGGCAAAGCAACCTGGTTCCCCGTCGCAAACAGCATAACCAAGCAATAATAAATGTGAAGGAAGAACGAAACAACTTTTTGAAGATAGTTTTGAAGTATTGTTTTCCTTTCGGCAAGAGGCGAGGGTGAGGATAAAAGCCATAAGGATAAATGTAACCTTTGTAAGCATTTTATATAAGATGATAGTCTTTTGGTTTCTCATTTATTTTAAAATTAATTGCCCGTTTTCGCTTAACCTTAGCATGGCTAAGTCTTTTTCACCAACAGCATTATTATAGGAGCAAAAAACAGTAAGGCTATTATCCTTTTCTATAAAAACACCTTTTACTTTATCAATTTTCAGTTTACCGTACGATGTATTGTTCCATAAAATTGTTCCGTTCAGGTCGGTTTTTATTATATAATTGTTGTTTGCAAAATATACGAAACTATTATTATATAACATATCCTGAATGGCAGAACCATCGTCTATCCATACCTCTTTCAACATGGTTCCTCCCGAGTTGCAAAGTATCATTTTGGTTTGTGCAGCCACGATGTAAATTTCCGGGTTTTCGCTAACCAATGTCATGGGGAAAAATGGAGTATAATAAACCCCCGGATAAAACCCAGTATGAAAATAGTCCTTTATAGGTTTCCTCGAAATATACTTATTGTAGCCGCTTGTTGAATTAGGTGCTACTTTAACCAAAGACATGGGAAAATTCTGGTCTCCACTGCCTTGCAAAACCATCAACATTTCTATGTTTCCATCAGGGCTAAGGGTGGCATTACTTGCCATATAATTTATTGTGTTGATTGATGATAGATTAACGGTATCGTAATAATTATAATTGCTGTGCCATAAGGTATCGCCTTGCTTGTTTATGCACTGTATGAAGGCATTTGGTACATAATAGTAAGAAGAACCGAACTGCTGCGTGTAATTATTTGTTGAACCTATCAAAGCAAAATTTTGATTGGGGAGCAATAATACTTTACACAGCGTGTTATAAATATTTGTTGCACTGGGATTCCCGTTATAGGTTTTTTGCCATAGCAATTCTCCGTTTCCGTTTACATAAACGGCATATATGGATGGATTCATCACGATTGAATTTGAATCAATCGAAACTCCAAAACTCATGGATGTGCCACCAACTAAAATATTTCCCTGCTCATCAATAACTGCACTTTCAAAATTATCATGTGAAAAGCCACCATACGTTTTGTACCAAAGCTGATTATAATCTTTATCAAGCCGCATTAAAAATCCATCTTGTTTACCATTAGTTCCGGCATCAGTATCACCCCAAATAAGGTAACCACCATCAGGGGTTTTTATGGCACCGT
>JBJXDS010000004.1:0-6950 GCA_046154525.1 Bacteroidia bacterium | reverse complement strand
ATAGATGTATCAGGGTTTGCCAATGGTATTTATACGATAATAATTGAATCGGATAATAAAATCAGCAGGGCAAGATTTATAAAAGAATAATTGCTCTAAATAACTTTCCAAAGTATTTTAACTTTGGGAAAAGTTTAAAAGGACCATTCTTTGCTTTTATATGTTGTTATTTTAACCAAAACATCAGTGTTTAAAATCCCTAAAATTTTAGCTTGTCTATTTATTCTAAAAAATTAATCTTTGCCCCCAATAATATAAAATAAAAAAAAATGTCAGACATTTCATCACGCGTTAAAGCCATTATAGTTGACAAACTTGGCGTAGAAGAATCAGAAGTTACTACAGAAGCCAGTTTCACAAACGATCTTGGTGCTGATTCATTAGACACAGTAGAATTAATCATGGAATTTGAAAAAGAATTCAACATCGCTATTCCCGACGATCAGGCCGAAAAAATAGGCACCGTAGGACAAGCCATTGATTATATTTCTGCCAACGTAAAGTAAAAATCTTTTGAAACGAGTTGTTGTAACAGGTATTGGTGCCCTTACGCCCATTGGCAATACCGCTCCTGAATATTGGGAAGCGCTATGCAAAGGTGTTAGTGGTGCCAACCTCATCACTCGGTTTGATTCTGAAAAATTTAAAACCAAATTTGCCTGCGAGGTAAAAAACTTTGATGCCCAAAATTATATGGACAGAAAAGAAGCCCGCCGCATGGATCCTTTTGCTCAGTATGCCATGATTTCGGCAGACGAAGCCATCAAGGATGCCGGCATTGAAGGCAAATTTAATCCTGACCGCACCGGAGTAATCTGGGGTTCAGGCATTGGTGGCTTAACTACCTTTTTAAAAGAATGTACCGATTTTGCCAAAGGTGATGGTACTCCGCGGTTTAGCCCGTTCTTCATCCCTATGATGATTTCGGACATTGCAGGTGGGCATATCTCTATTAAATATGGATTAAGAGGTCCTAATTTTACAACTGTTTCGGCTTGTGCATCCAGCAACAATGCCATTTTTGATGCGTTTAAATATATTCAGCAAGGTATTTCGGATGTTATAATTACGGGAGGTTCTGAGGCTTGTGTAAATGAAGCTGCCATGGGTGGTTTTAATTCCATGAAAGCCCTTAGTGAACGAAACGATGATTATTTAACAGCCTCACGCCCATTTGATTTGGACCGGGATGGTTTTGTTTTAGGCGAAGGTGCTGCCTGTTTGGTTTTGGAAAGCCTTGACCACGCTTTGGCAAGAGGAGCAAAAATATATGCCGAAGTAGCCGGAGGAGGATTATCAGCCGATGCTTATCATATCTCAGCACCGCATCCGGATGGAATAGGTGTAATAAGTGTTATGAATATTGCTTTGGCCGATGCCGGAATGAAACCTGAAGATATTGATTATATCAATGTTCACGGAACCAGCACACCCTTGGGTGATATAGCTGAAACCATTGCCATAAAAAGTGTATTTGGTGAACATGCCTATAAACTGAATATAAGCTCCACCAAATCAATGACAGGTCACCTTTTGGGGGGAGCTGGAGCCGTGGAAGCCGTGGCCTCCATTATGGCAATTAGAGAAGATATTGTTCCACCCACCATCAATCATTTTACCGATGACCCGGATTTAGATTCCAAACTCAATTTCACATTTAACACCGCTCAAAAGAGAACAGTAAATACTGCCCTGAGCAATACATTTGGTTTTGGTGGCCACAATGTGTCTGTTATTTTTAAAAAATATATTTAGATTTTGAGCCGAAAAGGGCTGATACCATTTTTATTCAGAAGTAAAGAAGATAAAGTTTTTGCGAAATTATTGCGGGCTGTAACCGGTGTGTATCCTGTAAATATCAAATTATATCATCAGGCCTTTATGCACAATTCGGCGGTATTGCACAAAGAAACCGAGCGATATAGTAATGAGCGGCTTGAATTTTTGGGTGATGCAGTAATTGATTTGGTAGTAGCCGAATTTGTTTTTAAAAAATTTCCGGGAAAGGGAGAGGGGTATCTTACAGAAATGCGATCGAAAATTGTGAGTCGTGAGCAACTTTCAAACATTGCTCGAAAATTGGGAATTGAAAAGTTTTTAACCCTGAATGAATCGCTTCGCAAAACCAAAACTACCAATATTTATGGAATTGCAGGTAATGCCCTCGAAGCATTTACCGGGGCCATTTATTTAGATCATGGGTTTGGCATTGCTCAAAAATTTGTAATTCATAAATTGATTAAGCCATATATTGACATGGATAATCTTTATGACTCCCATGAAAATTATAAAAGTATTTTAATCCAATGGGGGCAAAAAAATAGAAAATCGGTTGATTTTAGATTAATTGAGGAAGTTCAGGAAAGGCATGGAAAATTATTTAAAATTGGGGTTTATATTGATGATGAACTTTTGCTGGATGCGCTGCACCAAACTAAGAAAAAGGCAGAACAAACAGTATCGGAAAAAGCCATTGCTCATTTACAATTGAATATCTCAGAGTTTAAATTGACCTGATAGCTTTTAATTATCCCTTCTATAAACCTTATACCCTCCACTATTCAATACTAGCCGAAACATACTATTGGTATCCATACCTTGGGTATTTGTAATTTTATAAATTAAATAAACAGGTTTATCAATCTCGCTGTTCAAAAACCATTGCTTTTTTAAAGCATTAAATTCATTATGTTTTTCTTCACTCAACTGACCTAGGGTAGCTGTGCTATGCGTCGTCCAGTAGTCTAGGATTTCTTGGTTTAATTTATCATTTCTTTTTGGAACACTTTTTTGGGTATAGTAATAATGGGCATAGCTTTTAAAACCAACCGTTTCAATATAAATGTCCTTTCCTTGCAGGCTTTTATAAAAATTTATTATACTTCCCTGAACATGGTTTTCAACCTTGGGGATAACAAGGATACTAAATACAAAAAGGAAGAGCGCATTGCCAATTAACAGTATTTTTACACCCAATTTCTTTTTTGTTTGATAAAGAAAACTAAAGAGTATCAACCCTGAAAATAAAATGCCAAAAATCCATTCCCAGCCAAACCAATGGGTAGGGGTCAAAATATTTTCTTTTACAAAATCATCATGAATAATAGTTAAGAAGTAAGCTTTAATCTTAGCATTACTGCTAATTAGCGGAATCAATAAAAACAGGATACTGTAAATGAAACCAATTAAGCCAATAAGAATTTTTTGCCAAAGCTTGATTATTCCACCTGAATTTGATAAACCCCATGCACCCAAAAAAGTTAAAGGGATATAACATAAGGAAGAGTAATGGACAATTTTGGTAGTAACCATCGAGAATAAAATCAAAACCACCCAAAACATAATTTTCATCCATGTGACAAAAGATGTATTTAAATTAACCTTAGAGACGCGATGCATCGCGTCTCTACCAATATAGGGTAGAGCAAAAATGGCAGCAGGAAAACAACCTATCAAAAGAACCACTGGATGATAATACCAGGGTTGCCCGTGCGAAGCCACAGGATTTAAAAATAAATCAACCTGATATTTTAAAAATTCAGAGGTGAACCAAAATCCATTATTTATCCAATCGGGCACAAACCACAATAAAGGTATAAAGAGAGTTGAAATTATTAAAACCAGTAAATCTTTAAAATTAAAAAATGGTTTAAACTTACTGTAAATTAAATATACTAATCCGCCCAGCCCAACAATTAATATGGCAACGGGTCCCTTGGTGAGTAATGCTAAACCTAAAAAAAGGCCACTCAAAATAAAATTTAAGTTTCTGTTTTCGGTTTTTTTAGACCCAAAATTAAGTTGAACAATTGCCAAAAAAATAAACAGATTGAACCAAGGATCTATAATTCCGCTTTTAAAATAAAAATGAGGGGTAAAGGAGCCAACATAAAGTAAAACCCACCACACTGCCAGTTTTTCATTGAAAAGTTTTTTACCATAAAAAAATAATAAATTAAGGGTAAAAATACCACAAACGGCATTGGGCAACCGGGCTGCAAATTCATTGATACCAAATAATTTCATAGATCCCGCCTGCATCCAGAAAAACAAAGGAGGCTTTTCCCAAAAAGGCTCAAAATTTATTTGCACCCGGCTGAAATTCCCGGTTAAAATCATTTCACGGGCTGCCTCGGCAAAGTTTATTTCATCCCAATCGAACAAATGAACAGACCCTAAAAAAGGAATAAACAGTAGGGAAGTAAAAATTGTAATCAGAATATGAGGATATTTTTTCATAACTGTTTTTTGGGTTCCCAACTAATTCCTGTGGCTAAGGTGGCTGCTATTAAGCCTATGGTGGCACCCCCAATTACATCCTCCAAAAAATGCTGTTGCAAATAAATGCGGCTTAAGCCTACTCCCATGGCCATAAAAACAACACATAAACTAACCCAATTTTTTTTAAAATAAAATGCTAAGGCCAGCGCCATAGCAAAGGCTGCCGATGAATGCCCGGAAGGAAAACTATTGTAAAGATGAACATCAACCCCTTCGGTAAAAATAAGGTTAAATTTATCTAGCGCTATTTTTGGTCGATTACTATCAAAAATTAAAAATTTGAAAAATACAGTGATCAGGGTATTAAATAAAAAGGTGGCCCCCAATCTAATGGTGAAATTGATACTTTTTATAAAGTAAATCAAAACAATTCCTATTGGGATTAAAAGTATTTCTTCTCCAAAAAAGGTATAATATCTAAAAAAGTAACCGAGGGTGGAATCATAGTGTTTACTAAACCAAATATTAAAATGCCCGTAGGGGGTAATGACTATTGAAGCCGCACAAAACATAATAAATGACAACCAAAACAGAAGTACCCATCTATGCTCTGCTAACAGCCTTTTATCAAACCATTTCCATTTTAACATATTTTTGCTATATTCGCGAACTTTAATATTTTATACTCACAGCAGTATATTTTTTAGTTTCTAAAATAGTATGCAAAGTTCTAAAATAAATGACAAGCGGCAAAGAATAGAATTGGAATTTCCAATGCATTGCTCACCAAATACCTTATATACTTATATATCATCACCTTCAGGTCTTTCTTCATGGTTTGCCGATGATGTTTCGGTACACGGTAACAATTATGTTTTTAGATGGGATGATGGTGAAGTATTGGAAGGGGAGTTGGTAAAAAATATAAACCGAAAGCATGTAAAATTTCGTTGGGTTGATGGACCAAATATGAATGAATCTCTTGAATTTATTATACATAAGGACGAGGTAACGGATGATTTGGCTCTGATTGTTTGTGATTATTCGGAAGAAGAAGATTTTGATGAGTTTGAAATGGTTTGGGAAAGTCAGGTTCAAAATCTTAAAAATCAAATAGGAGCTTAATCTTTAATATGCTTCAATTAGCCATTGGCAGCTTAATTCTTAGCCTTATTCATGTTATAGTTCCTCATCATTGGTTACCTTTAGCTTTATTAGCCAAAAGCGAAAAATGGAATAAAAAACAAACCGTTCAATTAGCCTTAATAGTAAGTTTTGCCCACGTATTAAGCACCATTGTTTTAGGGGTATTTATTGGTATAATAGGCCGTGAAGCATCTCTTAAAATGGGTGAATTTACCCAATGGTTTGCACCTTTATTACTCATTTTATTTGGTATTATTTACATAAGCCTTGGCCAGCACGACCATCACCACGAGAAAGTTAAAATAAAAATTCATTCGTTTTCCAAAATTGTTTTTAGCATGTCGGCAGCCATGTTTTTTTCACCATGTCTTGAAATTGAAACTTTTTATTTTACAGCAGGAACCTACGGGTGGCAAGGTATTTGGACGGTTTCAGTCATTTATCTTACCATTACTTTATTAGGTATTACCATTCTTACTTTGTCGGGAAAAAAAACAATGGAACGGTTCAATCTTCATTTTTTAGAGCATTATGAGAAAAAGATTACCGGGGTAATTTTAATATTATTGGGCATTCTGTCTTACTTTGTGAAATTCTGACAGGCTAACCCTCTTTGGAAAACCTTTTGTAACCCATTAACTTTGCATTCTTAAATTTTAAAAAAATTAAACAAAAACTGTGAACGTATCCTTTCAAAAAATTGATGATTTAAACGGAACTTTATCGGTAAGCCTTGAAAAAGCCGACTATGAACCCAAAGTAGATGAACAAATAAAAAACTACCGCAAAAAAGCGCAAATTCCGGGTTTTAGACCAGGCACTGCCCCGGTGGGGATGATTAAAAAACTTTATGGAAAAACGTTTATTGCCGATGAGGTAAACAAATTGGCTACCGAAAAAATGTATGGTTACTTGAAAGATAACGAAATAGATATTTTGGGTCAACCACTGCTAAGTAAAGATATTCCATCAGATGTAGATTTTGATAAATCAGAAAATTTTACCTTCAATTTTGATTTGGGGTTTGCGCCAAGTTTCAATTTTAATATTTCGGCTGCCGATAGCATGACCAAATATGTGATAGAAGTGGACGATAAAGAAGTGGAAACTGAAATCAATAATCTTCAACGCCGTCATGGTATCCTTGAAAAAGTGGAGGAAAGTACTTCGGAATCGGACAGTATTTTGGTAGTATTAACCGAACTTGGCGATGACAACCAGCCTTTGGAAGGTGGGGTAGCTGATAAGGAAACTACAGTAATACCTGAATTAATAGAGGATGAAGCTACAAAGAAACGGTTTATGAATACCAAAACAGGTGACAAATTGGTAGTAAACCTCAATTTACTATTTAAAGGAAACGAAACCGTAATGGCTTCAGCCACCGGAATCCCAAAAGAAGGATTGCATGATTTGAGTGAAAATTTTCAGGCTGAAATTAAAAATATTCAAAAATTTAGTCCTGCTCCAATCGACCAAAATTTATTTGATAAAATATTTGGAGAAGGGGTTGTAACAGATGAAGAAACCTTTAAGTCTAAGGTGAGAGAGAATGTGGAGATATACTATAACTCGGAAAGTGA
>JBJXDS010000003.1:0-8106 GCA_046154525.1 Bacteroidia bacterium | reverse complement strand
CATTACCAATGTTCCGTTTTTCATTCGATCATACAATCTTAAAACACCTGTGGTAGTTTCTTCACTTAGGCCTTTAATACCTGCAGTTAATTCTGGGTATTTATCAAAAACCAAATTTGTTAAATCGCCACCATCATCCAATATCATGTTCAGGGGTTGTCCGTTTTCAAAGGCAAAGAGAGTTTGCTCAATGCACCAGTCAAATTCTTCATTATTCATACCTTTCCATGCAAATACTGGAGTTCCTGCTATGGCTATGGCTGCAGCAGCATGATCCTGAGTTGAGAAAATATTGCAGGAAGACCAGGTCACATCAGCCCCAAGTTCTTTTAAGGTTTCGATAAGAACAGCTGTTTGAATAGTCATGTGAAGGCAGCCCGCAATGTTGGCTCCTTTCAAAGGTTTTAGTGCACCATACTCTTTTCTCAAACTCATTAATCCGGGCATTTCAGCCTCGGCTAATTTAATTTCTTTGCGGCCCCATTCGGCTAAGTTAATGTCTTTTACTTTGTACTTCAAGGTAGTTGATTGTGTTGTCATTTGTATTTTTATATCTGTTTTATTAATTCAATAGTAGATACAATGCTTTGGTGTTTCATACTTTAACGAGAATAAGGTTGGTAAGTGAAAAAGCCAATTTTGTAAAATATGGTGCAAAAGTAAGATTTTAAAATTTATATATAATATCATACGCAGACTTATTACTAATTTTAATGTCAGTTATTATTCAGAATATAATTGCAAATTGGTTGCCTAGAATTTAAACAAGGCAGAAAAATAAGTTTACCAAATCACTTCCCTCTTCCTTGCAACATGATAAGCAAAGTATAAATCACTATTTTAAAATCAAGTGCAAGACTCATATTTTCTAAATAAAGCAAATCGAATTTGAGACGCTGAACCATTTCATCTACGTTTTCGGCATAGCCATATTTTACCTGCCCCCACGAGGTAATACCTGGCCTAATTTTATGCAACCTTACGTAATGCGGGGCTTTTTGAACAATTTTATCAATAAAAAATTGTCTTTCGGGACGAGGACCAACTACCGACATATCCCCTTTCAGAACGTTAAAAAACTGGGGTAATTCATCCATGCGTGTTTTACGGAGAAATCGCCCAAAATTGGTAATCCGGGGGTCGTCTTCTTTTGAAAGTTGAGGCCCTGATTTTTCGGCATCTACTTTCATAGTGCGGAACTTTATTATTTTAAAAACCTTGCCATCCATTCCAAGCCTATCCTGCCTAAAAAACATGGGGCCTTTGGTTGTTAACCAAACCCCAAGGCCAATAAAAATATAAACCGGTAGCCCTAAAATTAAAACTAAAAGTGAAAATGAAATATCTAATATACGCTTTACAGATTTTTGCCAATAAGGCATTATTTCAGTATTAACTTCTATTAATATGGCTCCCAAAATATTGCTCATTCTTACTGATCCCGATAGAATATCATAAATATCGGGTATGATTTTTATGGCCACATGCTTAAGAGAAAGGAGGTTCAAGATTTTATTTATTTTATCATTTTCAACCGTTTCAATGGCTATAATCACTTCTTCAATTTTATACTTTTCAATAATTTCGGGCAGTGTTTGGTAGTTACCCAATTTGGGGAGCTGAGGGTTCATTAATCCCGTTTTTTCACCATTTACGGTAACAAACCCTTTGAAATAATAGCCTTCTTTTTCTTTAGCAATTGTCAGTTCATTAAAAAGTTGGGCCGCTTTTTCGTTGCTTCCAATTAACACCGTATTAAAACCCAATTTGCCTGAAATTATTTTTCTATGGATGGAAGTTGAAATAATAATTCTAAAAAAAGCCGTTAAGGAAAAGTGAATCAAAAACAAAAGTCCGATGGTTTGATAATAGGATTTGTAACTGGCAATGTAATCGTCGAGAATAAGACCAAAAAAAATCAAAATAACCCCTATGACCGAAAGCAAAAGCAATTCGGACAATTCCTTTAACCTAGATTTTTTCAAAATATTGGTATACAAACCGTAAATCCGATAAAGACAAACCCAGGCAAAAGGTATGATAATTATTCCCTGATAAAATTTATAATCAGTAAAAATGGACTCAATAGGTTGACCCTCCAAATTTACTTTTCTGAAAATAAACATGGCCAGCCATGCACAGGCAGCCGTAAAAAGGTCGGCAAGCAGATACAGTATTTTATAATGGATACGACTCAAAAATGAATTAATTTTATATTATCTAAAAGTAAAATGGCTGAACTATCCTTGTGATTGACAGCGTTTATAAATATTCTGAATTTTTTTCCGGCATTTGCCGAACTATTTACATCATCCGATAATCTAACATATGCTTTTTTCCATTCCTTACTTACAAAACTTGTGTACACCGGAATTCCTAAATCTAATGCGCTGCCGCTAGTTGGATAGATGCCAAATGTTATTGGCACTTCCGATTTGTAATTTACCTCCAGGTAAATATCAGAAGTGGAACGGGGAAGATTATATATCCCTATGCTACTATTTTCAAAAGTGCCCCTTTTACCGCGATAATTAACCTTACCCGAATATTTATTTCCAAATTTACCAAATTCAAATACCTCATCTGGCAAGCTTGTAATCATCAATGAATCTACGGTTCGGGTTACTCCTGTTTTTTCAAGCGATACAGCCAGATCTTCAAAATCTTCAACCCATGAAAATGTGATACCTTCCTTATAAGTCACCACAGGTTTAAGGCTGTCAATTTTGGCAGGTTTCAAAAAAACTGTTTTAGTATAAACTTCATAAAATGGATAAAACTTGCGGTTATTGCTCGAGCCGTTTACTTTTATCCCTGCAAAAACTGTAATCACAGTGGAGTCTTTTTTAAGGATGGGAACCATACAAGGCAATTCAAAAACACCAATTAATGTGCCGTTGGCAAATACCCAACCATCTTTAATATCATGTGCATTACTTCCTTGTGAACCATCCGATTTTACACTAAGGTCAATTTTTTCAATGTAAATATAGGCAGGAACAGGCTCCACCTTATCAAAAGACTTGCAGCCAAATACTGATAAAAAGATAAATAAGATGCTACTATATAAAGAGGTTAACCGCATTTTGCCACAAAATTTCTTTCCAGCTGATCGTATATTTTTTCAGCTACAAATTTAATGGCTAAGTGGTCATATAATGAAGCCGGAGATTTACTTTTTAAATCTACGGCATTAAAAAAGGCTTCTAATTCAGCATTGGCAACACTTTTCTGGTCAAATTTTTTAAAGGTTTCAACACTTCCACTCAAATAATCACTTTCATCTGTATTTTCCCAAAACGACTCATCATTTGAGTTAAAAACTTTCATAGTGTTGGCCAAATGATCGAGGGTATAATAGCTATCGTTTTGATAAAAACGGGTTTTATGAATATCCTTTATTGCTATTTTACTACCGGAAATATTGGCTATACAAGCGTTTTGAAATTCGAGACGGATATTAATAATATCAGGGTCGTTATAAATAACCCCTACTCCGGTGGCATGTATATATTTTATGTCCGAATTTACTTTATTCATTATCATATCCAAATCTTCCAACAGCACATCCGAAATAATGGAAAGTTGGGTAGAACGACGTTTATATTGGCAAAAATGATTGGTTTCGATAAGACGGGGCGTTATTTTTTTGTCTTTAACACCCATAAACAAATCGGTGAATCGATGTTGCAATCCCATTTGAACAACAACCTCGGCCTCTAGGGCTAAATCATGTAAGGTTTTGAGTTCTTCAGAGGAAAGCGGGAAGGATTGATTGATAAAAACGTGTTTACAATGCCTGATAATGTGTTGTAATTCTAAAAAATTGGCATGCAGTAAATCGGTAATTATTAAGGCATCGTTTTTTAACAAAAGTTCATTAAGGGAGGCATACTGATGCAAGCCTTCCATATCACTTTCGAATCCGCCCGTGAGCATCCAGCTTTGGTTATTTTTACCTAAAAAAATGCCATCGGGTTGTTCTGTTTTTTCAATGGGTAAAAAATTTCTCTTACCAACCAGGCCAACTTTTATAATATTGCGGGATGTTTCTATCAATTACAATGCGAAAGACGGTCATTAATTGAAACGAAGGCAAAAATATTATCATTAAACTGTACTAAAAGTTGAACATACGAAAAGATTTATATAAGCACCAAGGGCAACGAACACAACTTGCCAAGTTATTAGAAGCTAATAAAATTTCAGATAAGAATGTGCTATGGGCCATAGCCAATATACCACGTCATTTATTTTTGTCTAAAGATTTTGAAGACAGGGCTTACGATGATGTGGCCTTGCCAATTGATGAAGACCAAACCATTTCGCAACCTTATACCGTTGCTTTTCAAACCCAGGCTTTGCAAATAAACTCAGGTGATAAAGTTTTAGAAATAGGAACTGGTTCGGGTTATCAGGCTGCCATCTTAAATCATATGGGGGCCGAGGTGTATTCGGTAGAGAGAATTGAAAAACTACATAGGCAAGCCAAACTTATACTGAACCAATATGGCAAGAATGTTAAACTGTTTTTAAGTGATGGTACTATGGGTTTGGCTGAACATGCCCCTTTTGATAAAATAATAGTGACTGCTGCTGCCCCTAAAGAACCAGAAACATTGATTGCCCAGCTAAAACCAGGAGGTATGGCTATTATCCCAATTGGTAATCTCAACATCCAAAAAATGGTACTAATTAAAAAATCTGTTGAAAATATAATTACACAAAAAGAACTGGGCGACTTTAGATTTGTTCCACTCATTGGCAAAGATGGCTGGCAAAAAAAATAATTTTTCATTTTTTTTTATTTTCATTTCGCTTTCCTGCTTCGGTCAATCTTTCAGGTATTTGCAATATATTCCATCGGTTAGTATCAAAATTGACGATGTAATAAAAAAATACCAGCTTAAGGCAGAAGATAAAGATTCACTCTTAATTTTTAATAAATTAACTGGTTCTTCAAGTCTTATAAAGGGCAAAAAGTATAAAATGCCTATACGAATTTATGCTTTTAGTGGAGATAATATCCGCTCATCCATTGGCATTGATAATTATAATACCGCCCGTGAAATACAGAATTACAATACCGAACTTGAAAAATCAACCTTAAAAAAAATAGACCCCAAAAAAGGTCATGAAATTTGGGTGCCCTTAAGTTTATTAAATGAAAATAAAAAAGAATTTGAACCCTACACGACCACATTTTCATTACTTGGCAAAAAATATGAGAAAGTAGAGGTAACTGATAATAAAATGAAAGGGGAACTTTATTATTTGGTAAGCGGCCATGGTGGCCCCGACCCTGGAGCCAATTGTACAAAAGATGGATGCATGATGTGTGAAGACGAATATGCCTACGACATTGTATTACGATTGGCACGAAATTTAATATCGCATGGCGCCCAAGTTTATGTAATAGTAGTAGATAAAAATGATGGCATCCGCGAAGAAAAATATTTAAAAAGTGACCATGATGAAGTAGCTTATGATGGAAAAGCTATTCCGTTGAACCAGATAAAAAGACTAAAGCAACGAACCGACCTGATAAACAAACTTTATAAATTGCATGACGGCAAGTACAAACAAAAACTAATTGAAATACACATTGACAGCCGGAACGAAGACAAAAAAATAGACTTGTTTTTTTACCATTTTCCTGGTAGCGAAGCCGGGAAAAAGGTAGCCGAAACCCTGCTGGAAACAGTAAAAGAAAAATACAATACCCATCAAAAAGACCGGGGCTATACGGGTGTGGTAAAAGAACGTAACCTTTATTCATTGCGCGAAACCTTACCCCTTTGCATTTATATTGAAGTGGGGAACATAACGAATGAATTTGATCAAAAGCGGATTTTATTTGCCAATAACCGACAGGCCCTGGCCAATTGGTTGGCTGAGGGATTGATGAAATAAACTTTAAAAAAATCATTCCAATTTATCCTTCAAATGGAACGACATTTGCCTAATCCAATTTATTAAAACAGATAGCATGAAATCGAAGATATACGAACTCAATAAATTGAAAAATGTATGGATACGTAAACTTAAAATTATTGGATTATTAGCTTTTTTAATTCTTGGAATTCAGGGTTCATCGGCCCAGGATACTACAAAAAAAAGAACCCGTTTTGTAAGATTTGAAGTGGTGGATGGTGATACATTTCCTGTTTATACTTACGATGAACTTTTGATAAAAGACCTGAACGACCCTTTAGCCCGTCAAAAATATTTACGATTGGTAAGAAATGTAAAAAAAACATTGCCATACGCCAAACTTACTGCTTTTAAACTTCAAATGATTGAGGACAACCTTAGCCAGCTTAAAACCAAACGGGCCAGGGATAAATACATAAAACAACATGAAAAAGCCCTTAAAAAAGATTTTGAAAATCAACTTGAAAATTTATCGGTTACCCAGGGCTTGCTTTTAATGAAACTTATTCATCGTGAAACTGGGCAAACCACGTTTGAAATATTAAAAAAATACCGAGGAAGCGCTAAGGCCATGATGTGGCAAACATTTGCAAAGTTTTATGGTTCTAATACCAAAGGTACTTACGACCCCGTGGAAGATTACCAAATAGAACACATCATTCGTTCACTCGAAATTGAAGATAGATAATGTACCTAGATATACTTGTTTTTGCAGCCCATCCTGATGATGCCGAACTTTCATGCTCAGGAACTCTGATGCACCATATGGCTATGGGCAAAAAGGTAGGTATTATTGACCTAACCCGTGGTGAATTAGGAACCCGTGGCTCTGCCGAGCTAAGGGACGAGGAAGCCAGAAAATCATCCAAGATATTGGGAATACAAGCCCGTGAAAATCTGGGATTAGCCGATGGTTTTTTTGAAAATAATAAAGAAAATCAATTAAAAATAATTGAAATTATTAGAAAGTATCAACCCAATTTGGTGTTGGCAAATGCCGTAACCGACCGACATATTGACCACGGGAGGGCAGCTGAATTGGTTCATAATGCTTGTTTTTTATCGGGATTATCAAAAATTATTACAGGAGATTTAAAGGCCTGGCGGCCCAAACGTGTTTTGCATTACATTCAGGATTACAACATGAAACCAGACATTGTAATTGACATTACCCCTTGGATGGATAGGAAAAAAGAGTGCATAATGGCCTTTTCAAGTCAGTTTTATAATCCTGAAAGTACGGAACCTGAAACACCTATTTCAAATCAACTTTTTTTTAAATTTTTAGAAGCACGTGCCCGAGAAATGGGACGGCTAATTGGGGTTGAATTTGGGGAGGGGTTTGTAACTAAAACACCTTTAAATCTTAAAGATTTAACACTAATTTAAATTATCATTTATTTTATAACTAATAGTGAACCACCTAGAGTAAGACGGCTATAGAAAATTCATAGCCTATATGAATCCTAAAATAATTTTACGGCTAGGTGGTTTGGGTTAAATATTAATATTGTAGCCATCTAATTTAATGCGATATTGAAAACTATTTTTTTCTCCTTCTTATCTTTAAGTTTGCCCTCTTAATTTAAAACAACAAAAATATGCTTTTAGTGGCCGATAGCGGATCAACCAAATGTGACTGGATTCTTGTTAAATCAACAGGAGAGAGACTGGAAACCTCAACCATGGGGTTCAATCCCTTTTTTCATAATTCAGTTTTTATAGAAAGTGAACTTAAAAAAAATGAATTATTTGTTAAATATGCCGGTGAGGTAGCAGATTTATATTTTTTTGGAGCAGGAGCCTCCAGCCAAAATCGAAATTCAATTATTGAAAATGGATTAAAAAAGGTATTCACAAATGCCAAAAATATAATAGTTGACCACGATATTAAAGCTGCAGTAATTGCTACAGCAGGTGACCAGCCTGGAATTGTATGCATATTGGGAACGGGGTCAAATTCCTGCTATTTTGATGGGGAAACAGTTTCAGAAAAAATACCAGCCCTGGGCTATATTTTAGGAGATGAGGGAAGTGGGGCTTATTTTGGGAAAATTTTATTAACCAAGTATTTATACAAAAAACTTCCAATGGAACTGGAAACTGCCCTTGAAAAGGATTGTGGGGTATCAAAGGAATCAATTTTTGAGGCCATTTATAACAAGCCAAATG
>JBJXDS010000002.1:0-4566 GCA_046154525.1 Bacteroidia bacterium | reverse complement strand
GCCTAAAACCACCAATTATAAAATAACCGGAACAGATACCAACCAATGCAGCCAATCGGATTTTGTTTTAATAACTGTTAAGGAAAAGGTAGGTGTTCAAAATCCTTCCATCCAAAAGGGTTTCCTTTTATATCCAAACCCAATTTCAAATTATGTAATAATTGAATCCCCGGGCAATGCTGAACTAACAATTTACATGAAAAATGGAAAAGAGATTATGAAAACTAAAATCACTCAAAAAATAAGCCGGATAAATACTAGTTCTCTTGTTTCAGGGGTTTATATTTTTAGTTTGAAAACGGAGTATGGGGTGAAGTATTTTAGGGTGGTGAAGGAGTAATTTTTCATAGCCCACGGTTTAAAACGGTGGGCTATATAAAATTACCAAATCCCCCAATCATTGTCCAAATTCTCCTTCCGGCTTGTAGGTTTTTGCCTTCCGGCAGTTAATACCTGAACCTCAGCACTCACATAATTTTTCAATTCAGTTACACTTATTTTTCCATCAGCATTTTTATCTGTTGTTGTGCTTTTCAGGCCGTTCAACACACAATAGGTAAAAACTCCGTTGTTCCATTTATCACTTTCCAGGGCATATTCTTTTCCTCCGGCAGCACTTATTACTACTGAGCCATTGCCTTTGCTCACATCGCTGAATAATTCCTGCATCAACTCAAAACTATTTTCAAGTCCTACCGCATTTTTGTTCAGTATCAGTTTGGCTCCTTTGGCATTAGTTCCCGAAATTCCTTTGGGTAAAATGGTATCAGCAAATTCAATGGATTCACTTTTATCCAATTCACCGCTGTGGCAGGCATCCACCATTAATAATTTATTTCGGGCAGGTATTCCATCCAGCAATCCTTCCAAATCATCATAAAGCAATCCTTTTTTTTCCGGTTTACCAAAATCCATGTTATATGTGGCATAATAAAAATCAAGGTCTTTGCTCAGCAAACCATGACCGCTTAATGAAATTATCACCTTATCATTCACACCCGTTTTCAAAAGTTTCTCTTTTAATTTTAAAATATTTTCTTTGGTGGCTTGCTTGTCCGTAAGCAACAAAATATCAGCATCAGAGTATTTTTCCCGGATGGTTTTGGCCAAATCTTCCACGTCTTTTACGCTGTATTTCAGGTTGAAACTGGTGTCCTGATAATTGCTAACTCCAATACCAATAAAATATGTTTTATAATTGATAGCTCCTCCTTCGTAAATAATTTCAAAACTTTCTTTAAAGCTTTCCACTCCTTTAGTATTAGTGCATGATACCGTTATTTTATTTCGCTCATTTCCTAAAACTACTTCGCAAATTTTTATAAAGCTTTTCCCATTTATAGGCATCCCTTTTATCCCATAAAGCGGTACATCGTTTATCCAAACATTCAGGTTGGATAGGTCGTATAAATTATCACTTGCTTTTATTTCAAAACTCAAATTGGGCTGTTTGGTGCTTACCGGGATACCAGTCATTGTTACACTGACATTGGGAACATGAAAATCAGAACCCAATTGGGTTTCGGTAAAACCAGCCCGTTTCAATCGTTTTTCATAGGCAGCGTAATAGGATTTTATCAATTGAACATTAGGGTGGTCTTTGGATTCGCCGTACACAAATTTTGAAATATTATCCAAAATAATATCAGGCCGGTTATACTTCAAATCAAATTGCTCAAAGGGAAAAACCTCATTGCCCACCCTGAATGATAAAACTTTGGCAGCCCCTTTGGTTGCAAAATAATAGCCTTGTGGATTGCTAATAACATAATCAGTTCCGCCTTTTAAAACGATATAGCTTAAAATTTCTTTGCCCGTTTCAATATCCCATATTTTGATTTGGGTATCAAAGCTTCCGCTTATCAGGTATTTTTGGTTTTGGCTGAACAACACCGAACGCACTTCATTTTGATGCCCAACAAATGTTTTTATCAAATTTCCTTTGGCTACTTCATACAATCTCACATTAAAATCAGCCCCGCCGCTGCATATGTATTTGCCATCGGTACTGAAACTAATGCAACTAAATCCGGCAGCATTTTGTTTGATATGCTTCACCAATTCTCCACTTGATGCATTGAAAATTTTAATCCAACTTCCTCCACATGTAGCCACTAAATCATTATCAGGACTAAAAGCCACACCCATTATGGAGGAATAAGTCATGGCAAAATTTCCGTCCAGACTAACCCCTGTTACTGCACCATACGATAATACAAACGAACTATCATAGTAACCTTCCGACCGGGTGTGGGAATTAATTGTAGCTATTAAAGATTTTGAATCGTATCCATAAATTAACATTTTTCCATCATAGGTTCCTACTCCTATCTTGGTTCCATTAATGCTCATAGCTATGGAAGCTATGCCTTCCTTATCGGCATCTATTGATTCGTTTTTATTTCTATCCGGCCGCCAAAAAATCAATTTTCCATCCTTTGTTCCGCTTATTATATTTTTTCCATTGGGGGTAAAGGCCACACACGTTACAGGCGAATTCCCCAAACTTAAATTTCCCGAATTGCCGTTCTTAGGAAAATTATACCAATTCGTTTTCCCATTGGTATTGCCCGCAGCAATCGTTTTATTTTTAGGGCTGAAAGCTACCGAAGTAAAAAAATCATAAACTCCTTCGGAACTATAATAAGGAAATAATTTTCCGCGGGTAATATTCCAAACTCCTATATGATTACCCGTTTCCAAATGCCCGGAAGCAAAAGCCAGATGATTGCCTGTGCTGTTTAAACTTATGCCACCTATAAACTCACTTTGGGTCTTCAGTTCTTTTACCACTTTGCCGGTGGCCATACTAAAAATTTTAGCTGTCCAATCGTTGCTGGCTGTAGCCAAAAACTGGTCGCCATCACTAAATTTTAACCCGTTAATAATTCCGGTATGGGCATGTTCCAAAACAGTATTTCCACTATCTAAATGGACAATCATAATTTTTCCGTTTTCTAACCCAACGGTTATTTTTTTCCCATTATTTGAAATAGTAGAGGTTGAAATTTTTATACTATCCAGGCCTAATGAATAAATTTTTTCCTTGGTATCAATATCGAAACAAACTATTTCTTTATAATTTGTCAACACCACTTTTTCATTGGCTACCCACATACTATTGGGGCCGTAAATCGTTTTAAATTCTTTACTTACCTCATTGTGGCCAATGTCGTAAACTATGAATTTTTCTTTTTGGTATTCTTTATTGGCTATATAAATCAACCTATTGTCAGATGAAAATTGAACAAAAACAGGCTCTATTATTGCAATTTTTTTAATCAACCCAAAATCACTGCTTCTTAAAATAAGAACCCCTTCATCACAAACAATGGCTATTGATTTTCCGTCGCTACTTAAAGAAAAAGCAGTGGCCGGACTTTTGAAATTTATACGGGTTTTTAAAATTTTCCCGGTGGCTATATCCCATTTCAAAAAGCGCTTATCATCCCAACTGCAACTATAAATATATTTGCCATCGGCACTCAATTTGGCATCATACACCATTCCTTTATGGCCCCGGAATGTGCGAACCAACATACCATTATTTACTTGCCAAAGTTTTATCATCTGATCATTTCCGGCAGTCATTATATATTTTCCATCACTTGAAAAATCAACACATTTCAGCCTGTCGCTATGGCCTAATTGGACCAATAGTTCTGCATTTTGAGAATAGGAGTTTAATCCGTTTAAAAGAAAAATTAAAAATAAAAACCGATTCATAATTGGATGCAATTTAGGAAAAAATCGAACAGAGTAACACAGCAAAGGAATATATGCTTTTTTCTTGATTAAAGAATGGCATAGAGGAATGGACGACATAGATAAACACAGAGAAAAAAGTATTTAGCTACTTTAAATTACTTCAAATTAAACTCTGTGAAACTCTGTGTTTTCTGTGCCTCCATGGTAAAATTTTTTAACTATGTTTGCCACATGATTTCCTTAAGGCATTTAGGTATTCTTTTATCTTTTTTAGTTTTGAGCTATAGTTCTGTTAAGGCTCAAAGCACTTATTTGCCTATAAATTCTTTTACGAATTATCATATTGATCGGCTTGACATTTCGGGTTATCCTTTCAACAATACAACCTCCCTGAAGCCAATTTCAAGGAACAAATTCTATTATCTGAAAATATCAATAATTAATTCTTCCTCTACAACGGATTCTTTTTTATTGAAAAATCCCATAAGATACTTTGAAAATGAGCTTTTTGAATATCCGCTATATCTTGACACTTTAAAATTGGGTCAGATATTATTGGAGAGAGACAGAAAATATTATGATGCTTGGGAATCATTTAAGCTTAGTATCTATAAATTCCCATCAGCCCTGTTTTCAAAAAAAACAGAAAACTTCAATTTGAGTATCAACCCCATCCTCGGTTTCTCAGGCGGCAAAGATTTAAATGATTCCATATCTACCTTTCAAAATACACGGGGCATCGAAGTAAGAGGAAGCATTGACAATAAAGTAGGTTTCTATTCCTATATCACCGAAAATCAATTTCGCTTCCCCAGCTATTATAATCAAATTATAGATTCTACAGGTGTGATTCCCGGA
>JBJXDS010000001.1:0-3678 GCA_046154525.1 Bacteroidia bacterium | reverse complement strand
GCCTAAACAGTTATACAAATCCCTTGTAAACCCCCGTAAACATTAACTCCCATAAATAATTGAATGTGGTTTCCACCCCGTGCCAAACTCCTCCATTTTTTCCATACCGTGGAAATTAATCCGTTTGGTGGAATGAATTTTTGGTTTTATCAGCACTGAAGATGCCATTATCGTCACTTGTAAATAAAAAAACAAAGGCCTTTTTAAAATTAAACCACAAGTGAAGGAATGTTTTGGAATGTTGGGCAACGGTTACACATGTTATGCGGTCGTGCTTAGGGTCCATTAATTCGTTTCACTACTTCCATTGCCAATTGTCCAATTGTTGTTTTGAATATTTCAATTTTATAGTCTGTTGCAATTACCTCAAATATTTGGTCATGAAACAATAGTGTTTAGTGTTTTTTTTATTTCAGTCGGCTCCTACTGCAATAAGGATGAACCTTGTTAATATTTTTCAATTCCTAAATCCACGATGAATTTTGGATGATATGTGCCGAATAAGCCTTAAGTTCTTTGTTCCAAAGTGGGAGTCCGCTAAAAACATCATCATTAGCTATTCCAAAACGAAAAGTGTCTCCGTTAAATTCAACCATAGCTAGTGGATATGTCGTTTCACTTGTGTTATCCTTCCTAGTAATGTATGTTGCATCCCAAATCGGGTCAGGTTCATCAATTAAATATATTAAAAATGTCCTGTGGCCGTTAGAAAACACTTGAGGTTTAGGTACTCCTGTATCCCATTGAGGTATCCACTCAATTACTTTCGCAAACTCATTAATATTTTCAAATATTCTCATTGTTTAGATTACGGAAGTCACAGTCTGCCACAACGTTTTCGGGCTTGGCGAAGGTGGCGATTTTCACTACAAATGTTGATGCGGAGAACCAAGCTTTGATTAACAACAAATGTGTCTGCGGAGCACTGAACCGCCACTTTTGCCAAACCAGTATTACCAGTAGTGCTTTGTCGTCCGTTACTACTTCGCTTTCATTTTGTTTCCCTTTGCATCGTGAGTCACTTCTGCAAGTCCAAGTGTTTCCATTAAAGGTGGAATATACATTCCTACTCTGCCTCTCAAACCTTTTTTCAAACCATACCATCCTTTCATAGGATTTTTTTCTGAACGCCCCCATGCTTCCACCGTTCCGTCTTTAGCTGGTTTTTGTTCGTCTGCACTACCAAGCTCCATCCAGTCACCGTGCTTTTTTAACATCGCATGTAAGTCGTCAAGAATTTTTGCATCGTAATGCAAAACGGTTTTGCCAACGGTGCAAACCAAAATTTCTTTTCCATCTTTTTCGTCTGTGTGCATCGTGTATTCCGATGTCAATGGTGGAGTTTTTAAAGCCATTGGCTTTTCTTTTGTTCCGATTTTGTATTTCATTCTGACGTATTTTATGAGTTAAAAATATTGTTTGATGTTCCGATTAAAATTAGTAATTCTTGTTTTGGAGGAACTTCAAGTCCGCCCGATTTTAATTGTTCTTGAAAACTTTTGAAAGATGGTAATTCATTTAATAGTTTCTGGTCTTCGTCTGACTTAAAAAATGCCGTATGAATAAATGTTTTATTGTCTGCGGATAAACAAGCATTGTAATTGATGCCTTGATGATTTGCATTTTGCAAATCAGTCATTACATTTTTTATATTGCTTTGATTTTGTTCTGAGAACTCTTCTTTTGTTGTATATGTTACTTTAACTATTTTCATTTTGTGTGATTTTAGATTAGAAAATTATTTAGCACTCATGATTGTTTCCGATTCCTTTTTCAAGTCGCTTGCAAATTGCTCAAACGATTGGTCAAATGACGGAATCATTTTAGCATACATCGGAAACATTAGCCCACCAATTTTTTCAGTCATTGAAAAAGTAATTGTTCCAATGCCATTTTTTGTGATGGTATAAATACGATTTCCCTGACCATCACCCCAAACCAATTTCTTCTCTGGTTCAAACTCTTTTACTTTCAGTTTAAAAGTTCGCTTTGCATCAAGAATTGATTTTAATTTAATTTTTTCTCCTAATACGATGTTGCCTTCAATAGAAGTTACAGTTGAGTTCCAACGTGGATAGTCGGAAGCTTTAGTTAGCAAAGCCCAAACAATTGCTGGGTCTGCTTTTATTTCGATACTCAAAGATGTTTCTCTGTGAAAAGTTGTTCTAACGGTTGTGGCTTTTCCGTTTTGAGCCATTGTTGCTGTAGTCATCATTGTGATTGTTAAAATTGTGATTAAATACTTTATTTTCGTTTTGATTTCTATTTTGACGATTGGGCAAAACAAAACGATAGGATTAATCAACAGTTTTTTCCAAATATTTTTCCATCACTTGCCTATTGTGTTCTAAATGATGCAGTTGTAATTCAGATGCTTTTGATTTAAAGGGGTCAATTTCTCTTAAAACCTGCATTCTTAAATCAAACAAATGCTCTTTATTTCCTTTTTCGGCTTCCTTAACTAATTCAATTTTCATTAATTCTTCCTGCGTATTTTGTTTGGGATTGAAAATGCCATTAAGTTCGGAACATTGATGGCAAACACCTTCTTTGTTTATCAAGGCACACCGGCCATCAAAAATGTTAATCATTTTTGACCTTCCTGTATGCAGATAATATTTCACCATTGCTTCGGTAGTTCCGAGAATTGTCGTTATTTCAGAAACTTTAAACTCATAAACTTCTTTGAGGAAAACACAAAGTTGTTGCTCTAACGGTAATGATTTTGAGATGCAGGTAAAACAAAAAGCAATATGTTCTTTTGCTTCGTATTGTCCGTGAGGTGAAGTCATTCGGATATTCATTGCCTCTTGAAAAAATTGTCTGTTATTTAGTGCCGCTTCTTTTGTGATGTCGGTTACATTTTCTGTCCAGCGTTTTTGTGCTCTTAAATTGTCTTTTGCCAAGTTGGAAGCAATAGTAAATAGCCAAGTTTTTAAAGAAGATTCGCCACGGAAAGTGTGTAATTTATCCAAAGCTTTTAGGTAGGTGTCGTGAACAATATCTTCTGCGTCTGCAATGCTTGCTGTAATTCTTAAAATGTAAGATTTTAAATGTCCAACGATGCCTTCAAATTCTTGATTGAATAGTTCTACTGTCATATTTTATTTTCTGTCGTTTGATGTTTGCACGGTCGTCTTAGCATTACTGGTAACTTGTATATAGGTCTCATAAAATGATCCTTATACACCCCTATTTGGGTAGATAGGTCTCATAAATGTGATCCTTTTGCACAAATTTATCCTTATTTTACAAATCATCAAATGGTGACTTAATATTTTGCAAGCATTAGTACTTACTTTCCCTAATTCAAATACAATATCTTCGAGACCGTTATAAAAAATACCATACCCCTTCCCATTTATTAAGCATTCATTCAATCCCTAAAAACCATAAAAACAAAAATGGCCCCGACACGATGTAGGGGCCATTTTATATGAATTTTAATTTTTGATTAGTTGTTGGTAATAGTGTAAGTAACAGTTATTGAAGTTGGTGAAGCTGTGTATTTAATCAAGTTATACGCAGTGGTAGCAAGGCTGTAAGTTAGGTTGTGGCCTTTGCTTGTTCCATCTCCGGTGTAACAAGTACCTATGGCACTTATCAAGGTTTGGTCAGATGTAGATAAGGTAATGATGGATGATGGAGTTCCTGTAGTTCCAGCTCCCTGGCCTGCAT